>BDTQ01000212.1 GCA_002898135.1 bacterium BMS3Bbin07 | reverse complement strand
GGGGGAAACCAGAAGATAACAGCCCTTGTTCCCATGGCGGAGATGCTTACATATGCCAACCAGCTGCATAGTCTTACCTCCGGCAGGGGGATATACTCCATGGAGTTTTCTCACTATGAAGATGTGCCCGGTCACATTGCACAGAAGCTTATTGAAGAGAGAAAGGCGGAAAAAGAACCAGGTAAGGAATAAAAGGCAGTACGCCTGCAGGCGGAGGCCTTCTCTGAAAGGTCCTCCTTTGATTTTGATAAAACCTTTGTTTTCTTGCATGGAGGCGAAGCTTTAAATCTGCTCAAACCCTGCCCGGGAGTCCCTTCGGAACCTGTAGATTTTCGGTTGTAAGGATTTCGGGATATTCCTGAAATTGACAAATATACCCGTATATTTTTAAATTAAAAGATAAAATATTGTTTGCAGGAGGCAAGATGCAGAAGACTGTTGAGGATATTAATCCCACTAAAAAGAAATTTGTTGTAGAGATACCTGCTGATGTTCTTGAGCATAAGATAGAAGAGGCACTCAGGAATCTTGGTAGAACCATGAAAATTCCGGGTTTCAGGCCTGGTAAGGTCCCGCTTTCCCTGCTTGAGAGGAGATTTGGTAAGGATGTGGAGATGGACGTGCTTGAGCGGGTGATCCCTGAGTATTATGTAATGGCGATCAAGGAGGAGGCCCTGTTTCCTGTTGCAGCTCCGGTTTTTGAAGAATACGATTTCAAGAGGAAAACACCCCTGAAGATGACCTTTACAGTAGAGTTCCTGCCGGAGATAAAAGACCTGAAGTATGAGGGTTATACTGTAAAAGAAGAGACCGTTGATGTAACGGACGAGGAAGTGGAGGAGACCACCAAACGTCTGCTGACAGAGAAATCCACATATGAAGTGGTTGATGATACCATCTCTGATGGAGACCTTGTGGTGGTTGATTATGAGATTGTCGAGGAGGACCAGAAGGTCACAGGCCAGTTTATCAAGATTGGCAGTGATATCATTCCCCAGGAGATATCCGAGGCATTAAAAGGCAGGAAGGCAGGGGAGCCCTTTGAGGTCACAGCAAGCTTTCCCGATGATTATGTGAATAAGAATTTCTGTGGCAAGACCCTCACCCTTAAAGGGAGCATTAATGAGGTGAAGAGATTAAAAAAGGCTGATCTGAACGATGAATTTGCCAAGGGCCTTGGATATGAAGACCTGGAAAAACTGAAGGAAGCTGTCAGGGAGTCTCTTGAGAATGTAAAGAAAGAGATGTCTGAGAACAGGCAGAAGGCCGAGCTTATTGAACAGCTTGTGAAGGACAATGAGTTTGATATCCCCGAGACACTCCTTGAGTCGGAGCTTAATGCGCTCGTTGCTGAAGAGAAGAAGAAGGACCCGGAACTCGATGTTGAAAAGGCGAGGGAGGATCTGAAAGAGCAGGCCGTCAGGAATGTCAAGGCCAATATACTCCTTGATGTGATTGCAGAGAAGGAGAAGGTGGAAGTTACAGAAGACGAGATGAAAAAGAGAATAGTTGAGATAGCAAACAGCATGTATCTCAGTCCGGAGAATTTCGTAGACTTGTACCTCAAGAATGAGGGTGCCATGAGTGGATTCAGGCAGAATATTGTCAGGGAGAAGGCCCTTGATATTGTACTTCAAAAAGCTGTCAGGGAAGTGGGTGAGAGTGATAAGGTTGAGACAGGTGATGCAAAGACCAGTGATGGTGAATAATTTCAGTATAAATTAAAAGTAGAAGACCGGCACTAACCTGCTGACACTGACTTTAAACCAGGAGGAGAGTAAAGAGATGAGTTTGATTCCTATTGTAATAGAACAGACAGGAAGGACGGAGAGGGCCTATGACATCTATTCAAGGCTGTTAAAGGACAGGATAATCTTTATCGGTACGTCGATAGACGATCATGTGGCCAATACAGTGATTGCGCAGCTTCTCTTCCTTCAGACTGATGACCCTGAGAAGGATATCCATGTCTATGTCAATTCTCCCGGCGGGGTTGTCTCTTCAGGGCTCGCAATCTATGATACCATGCAGTATGTGAAGCCTGATATTGCCACCTATTGCCTTGGACAGGCGGCGAGCATGGGGGCGCTGCTTCTGTCGGCAGGGGCAAAGTCAAAGAGGTTTGCACTCCCCCATTCGAGGATAATGATACATCAGCCGATGGGTGGTTTTCAGGGACAGGCTACTGATATAGAGATCCATGCAAGGGAGATTCTCAAGATGAAGGAGACGCTGAACGGAATCCTTGCGAATCATACATCCCAGCCTTATGACAAGATTCAGGCAGACACGGACAGGGACTTTTTCATGTCGGCAGAAGAGGCAAAGGAGTACGGGCTTGTTGATGATGTAATCTATACCGTCAAGAAAGAAAAAGAAGAGGAGTAATATATACGTTAGTTGTATATTTATTTTAGAACCAGGAAGGATTAGCCGGTAACGGCTGACAGGAGGCTACAGGATGTCTAAAAAGGAAGAAGATAAGTTGCAGTGTTCTTTCTGTGGTAAAACCCAGAGTGAGGTGAAGAAGCTCATTGCCGGGCCCACGGTTTATATCTGTGACGAATGTGTGGAACTCTGTGACGAGATACTCGCCGAGGAGATGGAGACCTTCAATGAAGGACTGCCGTTTCCGGAATTGCCTACACCTATGGAGATACACAAGGTGCTGGATGAGTATGTAATCGGTCAGGAAAAGGC
Source organism: bacterium BMS3Bbin07 (assembly GCA_002898135.1). Lineage (GTDB taxonomy): Bacteria > Nitrospirota > Thermodesulfovibrionia > Thermodesulfovibrionales > JdFR-85 > BMS3Bbin07. The sequence goes on along the minus strand of BDTQ01000212.1, from coordinate 5,939 downwards.
GAAAAAGACACTCTCGGTTGCGGTTCATAACCACTACAAGAGGATTCACCATCCGGTCAAGACGGATGTGGAGATTCAGAAGAGCAATATCCTCCTTATAGGTCCTACCGGGACCGGTAAGACGCTCCTTGCACAGACACTTGCACGGATACTCGATGTGCCTTTCACTATTGCGGATGCCACAACCCTTACAGAGGCCGGCTATGTTGGTGAGGATGTGGAGAATATTATTCTCAAACTGCTTCAGGCAGCCAACTACGATGTTGAGAGGGCCCAGAGGGGAATAATCTACATAGACGAGATAGACAAGATAAGCAGAAAGGCTGATAGTCCTTCCATTACAAGGGATGTCTCGGGAGAGGGCGTACAGCAGGCCCTTCTGAAGATTGTTGAAGGCACGGTAGCGAATATTCCGCCCCAGGGTGGGAGGAAACACCCGCAGCAGGAGTATATTCCGGTAGATACAACCGGTATCCTCTTTATCTGTGGCGGTGCCTTTGTGGGGCTTGAAGAGATTATCGAGAAGAGGATAGGAAAGAGGACAGTCGGTTTTGGAGCTGATACCACTGCAAAGAGAAAGATAGGGAATATCCTGAGTATTGTGGAGCCAGGGGACCTTGTAAGGTACGGGATGATTCCTGAGTTTGTCGGAAGGCTTCCTGTAGTTAGCACGTTGGGTGAGCTGAATGAATCGGCACTTGTCAGGATACTTGTTGAGCCAAAGAACGCCCTTACAAAGCAGTATGAGAGATTGCTCTCCATAGATAACGTGAAGTTACGCTTTAGTGAGGGTGCTCTGCGTGCCATTGCAAGAAAGGCGGTAAAGAGGAAGACCGGTGCAAGGGGACTGCGTGCCATCCTTGAGGATATAATGCTCGAGGTGATGTACGAGATTCCGTCACGGAAAGAGATAAGGGAATGCGTGATTAACGAAGAGGTTGTTACACGTCAGGAAAGGCCGCTCCTGATTTATGAAAAGACAGCGTAATCCACTTGATGGCTCTAAATCCCTTTGGGATGCCGTTGCATGGATGATTTGATTGCATTTAACAGGGACTCCCGAATATGGGGGTCCTTTATTTTGAGGGTAACGTCATCAATCAGCTCTTCGGGTATATTGACGGGGGCTGCAGCAGGTGCAGGTCTGCCCTTCTTCTTTCTGAATACTCTCCCGAGCTTGAACCTGATTGACTCAACTCCATACCCTGAGAGGCGCTTTTTCATCTCCTCTTTATGAAGTCTTATTTCGTTAAGCCACACATGGGAGTCAACAATGATGAGCAATTGTCCCCTTTTCAGTGTCGAGGGGTACAGGTGTTCACCCATGGGTGGAGGGAATATTGTCCTGAAGTCTTTCCTTAGAAATTCGAGCCTGAATTCTTCATAAAGGCCAAGGTCTTTTATGATGTCTGAAAGCTCTGTGGTTATGGATTTCATCTGAAGCAGTCAAGCCCTGTCCGGCAGTTTTAATATCAGAGTTTTCCTGCGATTTTCTCAATTATGAAGTTTTCCAGTATGTCTCCGACCTTGATGTCATTGAATTTCTCAATCGTAATTCCGCACTCATATCCGGCCTGAACATCTTTTACATCTTCCTTGAATCTTTTAATGGCGGCTATCTTTCCCTCGTAGATGACTATATTGTCCCTGATAACCCTTACACCGTCACTTGCCCTCTGCATGGTGCCCTCAAGTACATAACAACCTGCCACTGTGCCGATATGGGATATTGTAAAGACCTCTCTCACCTCTGCCCTGCCGATAACCTTTTCTCTCAGGGTTGGTTCAAGGAGGCCCTCAAGTGCCTTCTTTACGTCCTCAATGGCCTCATATATTACAGTATAGAGCCTGATATCAACGTCCTCTTTTTCAGCAGCCTGTGCCGCCTTTGATTCGGGTCTGACGTTGAACCCTATTATAATGGCATTGGATGCAGAGGCCAGCATTACGTCGGACTCGTTAATCCCTCCGACGGCAGTGTGTATTACCCGCACCTTGACCTCGGGGTGGGTAATCTTCTCAAGGGATTCCCTGATGGCCTCTACAGAGCCCTGTACATCAGCCTTGATGATTATGTTTAACTCCTTGATCTCCCCTTCCTTGATCTGCGAGTAGAGCTCATCGAGTTTAACCTTCCTTGCCCTGGCCATCTCTGCCAGCCTTTCCTTGTGAAGCCTGGCCATTGCTATCTGCCTGGCCTTCTTTTCATCTTCCACTACAACAAAGTGGTCACCGGCCTGGGGAACCTCTGAAAACCCGATTACTTCAACAGGTGTTGAAGGAATGCTCTCAGTAACTCTCTTTCCCCTGTCATTGATAAGCGCCCTGACCTTGCCGTAGGATTTTCCCGAGACAAAGGCATCTCCAATTTTCAGTGTTCCCAACTGCACAAGGACGGTTGCAACCGGGCCTCTGCCTTTGTCGAGCCTGGACTCTATGATTACTCCCCTTGCAGGTCTTTCGTGGTTTGCCTTCAGCTCCATTATTTCAGCCTGAAGCAGTATCATCTCCAGCAGCTCATCTATTCCGGTCCCGTTTTTTGCAGATACATCCACAAAGATATTCTTCCCTCCCCATTCTTCAGGAACGATATCATATTCAGCCAGTTCACTCCTTACCTTCTGGGGATTTGCGTCGGGCTTGTCAATCTTGTTGACTGCTACGATAATGGGAACACCGGCAGCCTTTGCGTGGTTGATTGCCTCCACTGTCTGGGGCATGACACCGTCATCAGCGGCAACTACCAGTATTACTATATCCGTGGCCTGTGCACCCCTTGCCCTCATTGTTGTAAACGCCTCATGTCCGGGGGTATCCAGAAATACTATATCCTTGTCTTTGAGCCTTACCTTGTATGCCCCGATATGCTGGGTTATCCCGCCTGATTCGGTCTCGGTAACGCGGGTCTTTCGAATTGCATCAAGGAGCGATGTTTTTCCATGGTCAACATGACCCATTACAGTCACAACCGGGGCCCTTGGCGACAGGTCTTCAGGCCGTTCCTCAACCTCCTCGATTTCCACCCTTTCATTTTCCAGAGGGGCTGACTCTAATTTGATCCCGAGACCGTCGGCAATGAGTATGGCTGTATCCAGGTCTACGGGCTGGTTTATAGTGACCATTGTCCCAAGTTCCATGAACTTTTTTATGACCTCGGAGACCTTCTGGCCGATCAGTTCTGCAAATTCCTTGACAGTGGCGCCTTCAGGCAGCTTTATCGCCTTTTTCCTGGGAGCTGCCGTTGAGATATGCTGGGTTTGCGTGGCAGTATGCTGTGCCCTGCCATGATTAACAACCCTTCCCCTTCCGACCCTCTTTCCACTCTTTGAGTCAAGCCATTTCTTGGGCTCAATCTTTCTTATAGCCTGAAATGCCCGCTGCATACTCTTTCTTTTTGTTGTATCCGCCTTCTGATCTGTTGCCTCTTTTTTGAGGCCTTCAGGGGACACGGTCTCCTTTTCCTCAACAGCAGATGCAGGTGTAGTTGGTTCTGTCTTCTTTTCGGTTTTTATTTTTTTTTCAGGTTTTTCGCGGCTTTTGGATTTCTGTTGAACCGGGATGGCCGCTTTTTCTGTTCCCTTCCCGGTACCTTTCAGACCTTTTGTAAATAACGCTTCCACTTTAACCGCAATATCTGTATCAATATTTGAAGCATGGGTTTTTCCATCAACTCCCATCTTCTTTAATTCATCAAGAATATCTTTATTCTTTACTCCCAGCCGTTTGGCAAGTTCGTAAACTCTTGTCTTCTCCATCAATATCTCCCTTTTCTGACACTGCTATAAACAGGACTTGTCACAGTTATCATGAAATGTTATCATATTTACTCCTTTTAGTGCAAACAAGAACCCTGTTAAGGAGGATATTACGAGATGGCAATATGTTATGTTTGTGGCAAGATACGCGCAGTTGGAAATAACGTCAGTCATTCCAACAAGAAAACAAAGAGGGTTTTTAAGCCTAACCTTCAGAGAATAAAGATAGTGACTGAACATGGCCCTAAGAAGACTTATGTATGCACAAGGTGTATAAGGTCCGGCAAGATTACAAAGGCAATCTGAAACGTTTGATTTTTTTAAATCAGCGTCTGGCTTTATTGTATTACAAGTTATATTCAGAAACTGGTGAAATCTTATGGATTAAAGGTGCAGGGATACAGGTGAGAAGCCTGAATCCCTGTTATCAGCTGAATTTTGGGAAGAACCGGAACAGTCAATCCATAAGATGCAAGAAATGATAATTGGTCTTTTAACCCTGGATATTTTTATCCCCGAGGCTGGTTCACTGAAGTCGAAACGCTTCGTAATACGCTCACTCAAAGACAGGCTTGCGAAATTTAATGTCTCGGTAGCAGAGGATGCCAATAATCTGTGGCAGAGGACTACCATCTCGATAGTATGCGTTACGAATGATACCTCACACCTTTACAGTACCTTTGAGAAGATAAAAAACCTGGTCCTTTCCGAGGCGTCCATTGAGGTGCTGAAGATGGATATAGAGTTGCTGTAAGTCTGAAACAATCAAATTTTAAGGGAATATAAAATTATGCTGCCATATAAACGTTCAAAGCGCATCGGAGACCTCATGAGGGAGGAGATTGCCGATATTGTCATGAGGAGGGTGAAGGACCCTCGTCTGGGTTTTCTGACCATAACCTCGGTGGATGTCACGGAAGATCTGAAGATTGCCCGGGTTTATGTGAGTGTCCTTCAGAAAAGCGAAACAAGGAGCACACTGAAGATTCTGAATTCCGCAAAGGGGTTTATAAGGTCGGAGCTGCGAAAGCGTGTAAGGATGAAGGTGCTTCCAACGCTGGAATTCTATGAGGATGAATCAATTGAATATGGTGCAAAGATTGATGAATTGCTTCGCAAGATAAAAAAAGAGGGTGAAAGTGAAGGTTCCTGAAGAGATTGTTGAGCTAATAAGGAGAGAGCAGTATTTTACAATTGCCTCCCATATCAACCCCGAAGGGGATGCCCTGGGCGCATCCCTTGCCCTTGCCCTTGCCCTGAGATTGCTGCACAAGGATGTGAGGGTCTTTAACAGCGATGGGGTGCCGTATATGTACAACTTTCTTCCCTCTTCAGATTTGGTTGAGACCGGGATGGACAGGGAGAGACTGAAGAATTCGGTTCTCATTGTCCTGGACTGCAATGACCTTGAGAGGGTGGGGTTGAAGGATGTGGAGTGCAAAAAGATCGTTGTTATCGACCATCATCAGACTGTTACGGACTTTGGTCATATAAGGTGGATAGAACCTGAAAGCCCTGCTGCGGGGTTGATGATTTATAATCTTATAAGAGAACTTGAAGTGGAAATTAACAGGGAAATGGCGGTAAACCTCTATACGGCAATTGCCGTGGATACGGGAACCTTCAGGTATGAGAACACCACACCGGAGGTGCTGAGGGCTGCTGCCGAGTTGGTGGATGCCGGGGTTAACCCCGGAGAAGTTTCCCAGCGGCTTTATGAATCATGGTCTGTCAATAAATTCAGGCTATTTGTCAGTATGCTGAAGACTGTGGAGATTGTGCACACAGGTAATATTAACAGTGCCATTGCTACCATTACACTGGATATGTTTAAGGAGACAGGGGCTGATGCCTCGGATACAGAGAACTTTATAAACTTTCCAAGGATGATAGAGTCTGTGGATATATCGGCCATGTTCAGGGAGGTTGAATCCGGTTGCTGGAAGGCCAGCCTCAGGAGTAAAGGCAACTGTGATGTTTCCTTGATTGCCTCACATTTTGGTGGCGGCGGACACAAAAACGCTGCCGGTTACAAGGTTTGTGGTGATATCGGGGATGTTAAGAAAGGGCTTATAGAGGCGATTCACGACTCAGTAGCAGCCCGATGACCATTGAGAAGAGTTTTAAAGAGAGCGTTGTTGTAAATCTGAACAAACCACCTGATATCACATCCCACCAGGCAGG
>BDTQ01000211.1 GCA_002898135.1 bacterium BMS3Bbin07 | reverse complement strand
GCCTCCAACCTCAGGTAAAATAATATGCCTGCTGTAACGATGTATCTGCTCGTCGTTAAGTTCCATCACTCCCTCTCCTTTCTTATAACAAGTACCCAGTCTGTGTCATTGATCTTCTCAACCTTCAGTACCTTGTGGCCGTGGTCTTCCATGGACTTGGGTATGCTCCTTGATGCCTCCGGATAGTCGAGAATAATTTCAAGCACCTCTCCAACCTCCATATCCTCTATAGCGAGTTTTGATTTTACAAAGGTGTAAGGGCAGACCAGGCCTTTTATGTTAATGGTCTTGTCCGGCTTAATCTCTTCCATAAATTACCTCCACTTCAAGAATTGAAGATTAGCAGATTAAATCGTCCTTCGTCAATCGTTTAACCCCTCTGTTTCCTCGCCTTCTACACGTATAAAGGCTGTCCTGTCAGCTACCACGTCGAGCCTGTCTATCTCCTGAAGGGCCTTCTGAACGTCACGTTCCCTTGCCTTATGAGTCAGCACTACAAGTGGAACTGCCGCACCGGCCCGTCTGCCCTTCTGTATAACTGCGGCTATGCCTATATTATAGTTCCCGAGGATTCCGGATATCCTGGAGAGGACACCGGGACGGTCAAGGGCGGTGAACCTGAAATAATACATGGATTCTATGTCACCAATAGCTTTTATTTTGAGGTCACTCCTCTTTCCGATAAACTCAATCCCATGAGAGGAACCCCCCTTGTTTTTGATGTCTCCTGCTATCTCCACAATGTCACTCACAACAGCGCTGCCTGTCGGCATATCTCCTGCACCCCTGCCATAATAAAGGGTCTCGCCAACTGCATCTCCCATAACGTAAACGGCATTTAGAACCCCGTCAACCTTGGATATCAGGTAATTTTCAGGTATCATGGTTGGATGCACCCTGAGCTCAACCTCTCCGTTTACAGACTTTGTAATCGCAAGAAGCTTTATCTTGTAACCTAATTCTCCGGCAAACTCTATATCCTGTAACGTGAGTTTTGTAATCCCTTCAATGTGAATCTTATCATAAGAGAGGGGAATTCCAAAGGCCAGTGAGGAGATGATGGTGAGTTTGTGAGCTGTATCAAATCCTTCAATGTCAAGGGTTGGGTCGGCCTCTGCATAACCCAGGCTCTGGGCCTCTTTAAGTGCATCTGAAAAATCAATGCCGTCCTCAGTCATCTTTGTGAGTATATAGTTGGAAGTGCCGTTTATGATGCCGTATATTGAGAGAATCCTGTTGGCCACAAGGCCCTCTTTCAGTACCTTTATAATCGGTATGCCGCCTGCAACAGCCGCCTCAATCCCTACGGATACCGAGTTCTTTTCAGCCGCTTCAAATATCTCGTTACCCTCTGTGGCAAGGAGGGCCTTGTTGGCAGTTACCACATGCTTGCCGTTATTCAGTGCCCGGAGGATAAAATCCTTTGCAGGCTGAATTCCTCCCATAAGTTCCACCACAATATGGATGTCCGGGTTGTCAATGACATCAGAGACTTCACGTGTAAGTACTCCTTCAGGGATTTTTAAACCCCGGTCCCTTTCGATATCGAGGTCGGCAATGTTCTGAAGGTTTATCTGAAGGCCTGTCTTCTCTTCTATGACATCGTTATTTTCAAGCAATATTTTTGCTGTGCCTGTCCCCACAGTCCCAAAACCGATAATCCCGACATTGATCATTATTTAAATAACCTCCTGATCCCTTTGACTGCCTGTCTTATACGGTGCTCATTCTCAACAAGGGCAAACCTTACATATTCATCCCCGCCCTCTCCAAAACCTATGCCGGGTGATACGGCCACCTTTGCCTCTTTAAGTACGAATTTTGAAAATTCAAGGGAGCCCATCTTGACATAGGGTTCCGGTATCTTTGTCCAGACAAACATTGTGGCTTTCGGGGGCTTTACTTCCCAGCCCATCCGGTTCAGTCCCCTGCAGAGCGTGTTTCTCCTCTTCTCATAAGTCTTCCTGATCTCCTCCACGCAGTCTTGGGGACCCCGCAGTGCAACGATACTTGCTATCTGAATAGGTTGAAACATTCCGTAGTCAAGGTAGCTCTTCATCTTTATAAGGGCACCTACAAGTTTGCGGTTGCCGACACAGAACCCAACCCTCCATCCAGCCATGGAATAACTCTTTGTGAGGGAGAAAAACTCGACACCAACATCCTTGGCCCCGGGGACCTGAAGAAAGCTTGACGCCTTATAATTGTCAAATATAAGGTCGGCATAGGCAAAGTCATGGATGACTATGAGTTTGTTCTCTTTTGCAAAATCAACTACGGATTTAAAAAACTCGATGTCAACCACCTCTGTGGTCGGGTTGTGAGGGAAGTTGATTATAAGCAGCTTTGGCCTTGGCCATGTGTTTTTGTATGCCTTTTCAAGTTCTTCCAGAAAATTTATTCCAGGCCCGATAGGCACACTCCTTACCTCTCCGCCAGCAATTATTACACTGTATGGATGGATCGGATATGCGGGAGTTGGTGTGAGTGCAACATCCCCGGGCTCTACTATGGCAAGGGCCAGGTGGCTCAGGCCTTCCTTGGAACCAATAGTCACAACAGCCTCTGATTCAGGGTCGAGGTCTACATCAAATCTCCTCTTGTACCACTCACATATTGCCATCCTCAGCTGGGTTATCCCCTTTGATGCGGAGTACCTGTGGTTTTTGGGATTCCTTGCCGCCTCACAGAGTTTCTCAACTATATGCTTTGGTGCAGGCAGGTCGGGATTTCCCATTCCAAGGTCTATAATATCGTCTCCCTGTTGCCTTGCTTCATGTTTTAGGGCATTAACAATGGCAAAGACATAGGGAGGCAGTCTCTTTATCCTGTTAAAATTGAACATCTCCTTCTCATATCCTTCATTCATGATCTTGTCTCCGGAAAATCTTTTGGTTTATCAAATTATTTTAACTCTAATGGTTGTATAAAGACAATGTATGGGGCTGGAGCTTACGGGATTGAAGTTGAAAGAATCAGTTATATTATACATATGAAGCCTACCTTTCATCACAGGACGGTTAACGGCCCTTTTGAAGACCCCGTTGTGTACCTCAGGCTACTGAGGGAAAAGAGGGCATTGCTGTTTGACGCAGGTGATATAGGTCGTCTGTCAGCCGGGGAGATACACAAGATAACAGACGTCTTTGTAACACATACCCATATCGACCATTTTATAGGGTTTGACAGGCTCCTGAGGGTAATACTCAGGAGAGAGAGACCCCTCAGGGTTTATGGCCCGGAGGGTATAACAAAGAGTGTGGAGGGTAAACTGAGGGG
>BDTQ01000210.1 GCA_002898135.1 bacterium BMS3Bbin07 | reverse complement strand
TTTGTATTCATTCATCCTACCTTATAAACCTTGCCTCTCCGGATGGGAAGATCAGAAAAAAGTCCATAGAGCTGCTATCCCATGAGTTACGGACAGCCCATCTGCTGGGGGCTGACTATATCGTGCTGCATCCGGGAAAAGCAGTGGGCCGGGATATAAAAGAGGCAATAGGAAGGGCATCAGAGGCCCTATCTTCATCATATGAAAACACCGATGGAGGTGTGGGTATTTTACTTGAAAATACAGCAGGACAAAAGGGAGATATCTCATCTACCATACCCTTGATCTCTGAAATTATTGAAAACACCCCTCCTGGATGTGTGCAGGGTTTATGTCTTGATACCTGCCACGCCTATGCTGCAGGGTATGATATAACCAAAATGGAAGGGCTGGAGAAACTGAAAGGGGAAATCATAAAGTATATATCTCCACTGAAGGTTGAACTCATACACCTTAATGACTCAAAAAAGGGATTTGCCTCAGGGGTGGACAGACATGAGCATATTGGTGAAGGAAGCATCGGACTTCCGGGTCTTAAACAGTTTCTCTCCTTCCCGTTCTTCAACACAGTGCCCCTGATACTTGAGACCCCTAAAAAGTCTGATGACGACGACTGGAAAAACCTCGACAGGGTGAGAAAGATGCTCGGATTAAAACCCGGGGGTCAGCCAAAGGTTGATGAAATCCAGCCACCCACATAATGGGTCAGGACTATGACGATTGCCGCTATGGAGAGGTGCTCGGCTATCACTTTCACGGGATTTGTCTTCTGTGTCCTGGCCATGGCGTAACTGAGAAGACACAACGCCGATAACCCCCATGCCATGCTTACAAACACTGCCACCAGGAGCTTGAAGAGCAAAACAGGAACGATAAAAGTTAACGAGAAGACAAACTTGGAAAAAAAAGTGGCCACTGTTGCCAGCCATATCTCTTTCACTGTATGTCTGTTTTCAGATTCCTCAGAGATATGAATACCCAGGGCGTCTGAAAAGGCATCTGCTATGGCGATCGTTAAAATACCCCCGATAACAACAGGCTTTGAATGTGTACCTGAATACAATCCAACCATTAATCCAAGTGTTGTAATAATGCTGGAGGTTAAGCCAAAACTAAACCCTATGTTCAATGAGTGATTTTTAATCATATCTATATTGATGTTTGGAGATTTCCCGAACTTGATTCGGGATTCAGAATGACATTACAAGATGGCTGTTTTACTGTTTGTGCAACAAACTCAAAGATGCTTGCTTATTTAATTGTAACAGGTTACAGCTCCGGATTGAAAATGGATTGAACCTGAATAGTGTCTGTGTATAAGGTCGAAGAGTTGTCTTTTTCTTCAAGAACGATTCCGGACAAGCCGGAATGACAAATAACAGTAACTTATAGACAGACTCTAAATAAAAAAGGGAGAAGCACGGGGCTTCTCCCTTTTCGGATTACGATTCTATTAAATACTATACAAGAAGAGGAGCTATTACAAGGGACACAATGGACATCAACTTGATAAGGATGTTCATTGAAGGACCAGAGGTGTCCTTAAACGGATCACCCACTGTGTCACCTACAATAGCGGCCTTGTGAACATCCGATCCCTTACCACCATAGTGGCCCTGCTCAATATACTTCTTTGCATTATCCCATACACCGCCGGCATTTGCCATCATCAGTGCAAGTAACACTCCTGTTACCGTAGCACCTGCCAGCATACCGCCAAGCGCCTTGGGTCCAAGGAGGAAGCCAACAAGAACGGGACTTGCAATTGCAACTACCCCCGGCAGCACCATCTCCTTAAGAGCGGCTGTGGTGCTGATATCAATACACTTCTTTGTATCTCCCTTAACACCCTCTTTTCCTTCAAGCAGTCCGGGTATTTCCCTGAACTGGCGCCTTATCTCTTCAACCATTTTCATGGCTGCCTTTCCCACAGAGGTCATTGTAAGGGCGCCTATGAAGAAGGGGATAACGCCTCCAATGAGGAGACCTATGACCACAATAGGATCGGTTAATATTATAACAAATTCCTTGCCGGTCTTTGCAGTTATAGACTGTGTGTATGCCGAGAAAAGGGCAAGTGCAGTGAGCGCTGCAGAACCTATTGCAAACCCCTTACCGATTGCGGCTGTTGTGTTTCCAAGCGCATCAAGGCTGTCGGTAATCTTCCTTGTATCCTCACCAAGTCCGGCCATCTCCGAGATACCGCCTGCATTGTCTGCAATGGGACCGTAGGCATCAACACTCATGGTCACTCCAATCGTTCCGAGCATACCGACTGCAGCTATACCTATTCCGTAGAGTCCTGCAATCTTGGAGGCTATAAAGATGATAACACATATAGCAAGAACCGGAAGCACCGTACTCCCAAGACCAACGGCAAGACCTGTGATAATATTTGTTCCGGCACCTGTCTTGCTTGATTCAGCTATCCTTCTTATCGGAGAGGCTGACGTGTAGTACTCAGTCAATAGTCCAATCGATATCCCACCGAGTGAACCGACAAATATTGTCCAGAAGACCGAGTTGCTCACTTCCATTGCTGAACATGCGAAATAGGAAAAGACGAGGAACAGGGCTGCAGCGATAAAGGTGGAATACCTCAATGCCGCCGCCGGATTAAACTTCTCAAGCACCCTCATTGAAAATATGCCGATCAGAGATGCAAGAAAGCCCATTACAGCTATGGTGATCGGCAGGATCATCAGGGTAGAGCTGCTGCCAAGCTGTGCTATCTTGGAACCGGCCACTGCTGTAGCGCCAAGGGCTATTGTAGCAATAATCGAACCAACATAGGACTCAAAAAGGTCGGCTCCAAGGCCTGCAACGTCTCCGACATTATCACCCACATTGTCTGCAATAACACCGGGGTTGCGGGGATCATCCTCCGGAATTCCTGCCTCAATCTTTCCAACAAGGTCTGCACCCACATCAGCAGTCTTTGTATAAATACCGCCGCCAACACGCATAAAGAGGGCAATGGATGAGGCACCCATGGCAAATCCATTAATCTCATATGCTGTTGCAGGAGTCCCGTAGTTAAGGTAAAAGAAGAATACTCCTATGCCGATAAGGCCGATACTGGTTATGGAAAGACCCATGACAGCTCCACCGTTAAAGGCAACGGAAAGGGCTCTTGCTGCATCCGGCTTGTACCTGTTTGCTGCCTCGGCAGTCCTCACATTTGCCTTTGTTGCAGACATCATACCGAAATATCCTGCAACAACGGAACAGAGGGCTCCGCTGACATAAGCAATAGCTGTGCCCGGCCCAAGGCTGGGAACAAACCAGATAAGAATGCCGATTGCCGCTACAACAAAAAAGAGGATTGAATACTGCCTCTTCAGATAAACCATTGACCCGGTATGTATCTCGTCAGCTATTTCAACCATCAGCCCGGAACCGGCTGGTTGACTGGCCACTCTCAGGTAAATAATCAAAGCGATTATTAAACCACCCGCACCCAAAATGGGCGCATAACTTGTAAATGCTTCCATTAAATATACCTCCTGTAAAGATTTTTAATATATTCCGGCAAAATGCCTTTATTCAATAATAATGTGTCACTTCTGCGAAAGCATGAGTCCGGAAATATGTAATATTACCGGACTCCCGCATACACGGAGATGACGGGTTATAAAGTTATTTATGTCATCCGTTACAGTTCAAAAACCTGTAAACACTAAACGTACTTGTCTGAAATATATTCCTTGAGGAAATGTATCTCGGCATTGAGTTTCTTGACATGGGTCTTTACCACGTCCCTGATAGAGATGATTCCGGAAAGCTCTCCCCTCTCCACTATCGGTATATGGCGTATGCCCTTCTGTATCATTACAGCCATCACATACTCCACTTCATCCTCAGGTTCTGCAACCAGAAGGTTCTCACTATGCACCATTATATCCCTGACCTTCAGGTCTTTCATCTGACACTCGGTACTGGCCACTATCTTCAGCACATCCCTTTCAGTAATCAGACCAACAAGCTTTGTATCGTGTTCAACTATGAGGGCCCCGATATTTCTCTGCATCATCTTGGATGCAGCATCAGTAATCGATGACTCTGCCCCTACAGTAATCAACTCTCTGCCCTTGTCATTTAAGATATCCTTGACTTTCATAATGCTATATCCCTCCCCGTCATCTTGGAATATGTAATTGCCAGGGTTCTATATCCCATATGAGCGAGTTTTGAATAAGGGAAATAGACAATCGTATAAAAGACAAACAACAGGTGAATGAAATACATGGGATATGCAAGGGAAGCAATTCCTGCCAACCTGATTACTTCCGTCAGGATACCGGTGAGGGCAAGCAGGAGTATCATAATCACAAATGTCCAGTCAAAGGACGAGCTCCTTGTATCAAAGCCCTTATCCTTTATCCTGTTGAATATCAAAATCAGGACTCCGACAATAAGTGCAAGCGCACTCAGGTTGGCAAGCCATTTCATTGGATCCGTCAGCGGAATGGGAGAATGTATCTTTGGAACATAATAATAGTAGGTTATCCATATTGTGGTTATCAGAAGGCCTATGAAGGCGTAGAAAACAAGCATATGTCCATTTTTACGGTCTGCATTGACCTCACACTTCTCAAATCTCTTGTGGGTCAGAATCTCTACCACGGTCTCTACAAGGGCCGGAACAAATCCCTTTGAATAAGACAGCCCGTTCTGTTTGCTCATTTTTGTCCAGAAACCGTTCAGACTTATAAGATAGCTGATACCGGTCAGGGCAACTGCAGACATAAAGATAATCTCGATAAAGCTGATCGGTAAGAATTTGGAATAAACTATCTTGTCGCCTTCCGGAATCCCGAGATGACCTGTGAATCCAAGCACGGCTAAAAAGAGTACAAACGGAATCGCGAGTGCCACAAGTGTCTTTTTGGGATCGGTCACGACATTTCCCATGAAAGCCGGAACGGCATTTTCCTTTATAACCTTCTGTCTCATTACACCGAGCACATCCCCGGGCCTTGCACCCCTTGGACAGTATTTTGTACAGTCGTTACAGTTATGGCATAGCCAGATGTCGGGGTCTGCTGCAAGTTCATCTTTCATACCCCACTGGGCCATAACCATCTCCTTCCTGGGAAATGGTTTATTATCAGGAGACATGGGACACACAACAGAACATGTTGCACACTGATAACACTTCTTTAATGTATCACCACCGGCCTCCTTCAGCTCCCTTACAAACTGAATATCCGGTGTTATTATATTGTCCGGCATATACAACCTCCCTTATTTAGTCATGGTCATTTACATATAACCTTTATTTAGAATCCTTTATATGGATTTGGTCCGAGTTCCTTCAGTCTCTCTGAAAAGTCATCAAGTATCTTCGGAAGATTATCCCATTCATTGATGGCAAGCTGCACCTGCTGAACCCGCTCTGACTCAAGCATCAGCCTGTCAAGTGTCTCCTGAACCTTTCCTAACCTTTCATTTGCCAGCTGACTTCCCTTGATAAAGTGGCACTGGTAATCATCACCGAACTTACATCCAATCAGCATAATACCGTCAATACCTTTTGAGAGGGCGTCAGCAATCCAGACAAGGTTTGTACCACCAAGACACCTGAGAGAGATAAACCGGAAATTAGGATTGTACTGCACCCTGTTCTGACCGGCAAGGTCGAGTGCGGGATAGGCGTCATTCTCACAGATAAGCCCTAAAATGAACGGCTCCTCACTCTCGTCAGGCACATTAACGGATCTTATCATTGAAGATATCATATCAATACTGTAATTCTTGAAGTTAATGATCCTCTGCGGGCAGGCCCCCATGCATGTACCACAGCGGCGGCAGCGGTATGGATGTTCCTGAGGTGTGCCCTTTTCATCTTCGTCAAGGACACCGAACGGACATTCGACCGTACATCTGCGGCACTGAGTACACGACTCAAGCCTGAATTCAGGCAATGTCTGATCCCCCGACCTCGGATGAACGGCCTTACCTTGAGAGGTTAGCTCAAGGCACTGTATCGCCTTAAGAGCAGCCCCGGTTGCATCAGCCGATGCCTGGAGTGCATCCATGGGATGCCTTACAGCCCCGGCAGCGTATATGCCTGTCCTCCTCGTCTCATATGGAAAACATATAAAGTGGGAATCCGGAAAGCCGTACTTGAGATGCGGCATCTCAGGG
Source organism: bacterium BMS3Bbin07 (assembly GCA_002898135.1). Classification (GTDB taxonomy): domain Bacteria; phylum Nitrospirota; class Thermodesulfovibrionia; order Thermodesulfovibrionales; family JdFR-85; genus BMS3Bbin07. Next base: position 9,009 of record BDTQ01000210.1, on the reverse strand, counting down.
CCCTGCCTGTAGGAAAGATTCAGCGAAATAGGAACGGGCTCAAGCTCTTCGGTCACACCGTCCGTTGTCTCCTTTTTCGTAATGGTTCCTATATATTCAGTGGTCAGATTGTTGACCTCGTAATCCTCGGGGATCATGTTTGTCAGCATACCTGTGGCAAGAACAACTATGTCAGCCTTTATCCTGACTGTCTTGCCAAGCAGGAGATTATTTACCTCAACAAGCAGACTGCCATCCGCTTCCTCCTCTATTCCGAGTATCTCTCCCTTTGCAAGGAATATCCCTTCATCATCCTGGGCTGTCTTGTAGAAGTTTTCATATAATCCCGGGGTCCTCATATCCTTATAGATGATGTAAGCACCGGCATCCGGATTAGACTCCCGTACATACATGGCCTGCTTTAGAGAGACATTACAGCAGACGCTTGAACAATAAGGCACATGGGCCTCATCCCTCTGCCCCGCACACTGTATAAATACAACACTCTGAGCCGGCTTGCCGTCTGATGGTCTTGCTATCTTGCCTTTTAAGGCCAGCTCCTCCATCTCAACATTGGTAACTACATTCTTGAATTTTCCATAACCAAGATTGTCAAGCTTTGATGCATCATAAGGCTTCCAACCTATTGCATAAATAATTGCACCAATGGAAAAAGTCTCTTCAGAACCGCCCTTCTCTACAGTAACATCGTACATACCGGGTTCTCCAGCTATCTTCTTGATAGTTGTAGCTGTATATATCTTTATATTTTCGTTACCATTCGCTGCCGCTATCTTTGAGTCGATAGCGGGTTTCTCAAGCTCTGAAAAAGGCGCTTTTGTCGGAAGGACCTTGTACATTTTTTTTGCCCAGCCGCCGAGTTCCGCCTCTTTTTCAACAAGCACTACCTGACTGCCCGCCTTTGCAGCCTCAATCGCAGCGGTCAAGCCGGTCACACCGCCACCCACAACGAGAATGGTCCGGTTAAGGTCTGTTATCTTCGGCTCAGGCGGCTCAGACTTACTCGCCCTTGTTATCCCGAGGCTGAGATAATCCTCTGCCATTGCCTGTGTCTCCTCTGTATTCGGAGGATGGGACCATACTACATGCTCTCTCAGATTAACCCTCTCCGTTACATACTTTAAGGGATCATAGTCAAACACATCATAATTGACCCTCTGAGAGCAGGCAGCAACAACTATCTTGTTAACTCCCTCATTGTTAATGTCATCCCTGATTATCTGGGCACCTTCCTGACTGCAGAGAAATGGATGTGTCCTGCATATCTGGGCCTTTGCAATCTTCTGAAGATCCTCTATATTCAGCGATTCACCAATACCACAATCCGTACAGATATATATTCCCAGCTTGCTTTCACTCATAAATCTCTACCTCCTCACCAGACTTTGTATACTCTTTAAAGCAGCCCCGGTGGCACCCTGCACCGAAGTAGTGACATCATTAGGCCTACCGGCAACTCCCGCAACATAAATACCTGCCGCCTGGCCTTCCGATATTGCAAAACTGCTCTCTTCCGTCTTTATCGTTGATACAAGGCCATTGTTTTTCAGAGCTGATTCCATCCCGGCAGCCAGCACCACCATATCCACCTTCTGGTGTACCTTGCCACCACCAACTATATCCTCTGCCGTAACGATCGCCCCTCCGTCACCATCCTCTTCAATCTTGGCAACCTTGCCCTTTATCATCTCAATGTTTTCATCCGACTGTACCTTTCTCAGGAAATCCTCATACTTGCCCGGGGTCCTGAGGTCTATATAAAAGATGTATACCTTTGATTCAGGATTCTTATCCCTTATATATGTAGCCTGTTTCATGGATGCCATACAACATACTGCAGAACAGTAGGGGAGGTGATTTTCATCCCTTGATCCGGCACACTGTACAAAGGCGATACTCTGCACATCCTTTCCATCGGAAGGCCTCTTTATCTTGCCCTTTGTCGGCCCGTTTGGTGCAGAGAGCCTCTCCATCATCATATTTGTAATGACATTCTTTATCTTGCCGAATCCAAGGTTCTCCATCTTTGTTGCGTCATAGGGGTTCCAGCCGGTGGCCGTGACTATGCTGCCTACATTGAGCTCAACTGTCGAGGGTTTCATGTCAAGGTCTATGGCGCCGTACTTGCAGACCTTCACGCACTCGGAACATGCCGACCCCTTACAGGCCTGCTCGTCAATCACATATCTCATCGGGAATGCCATGTCATGCGGGCGGTAGATAGCCTTTGTATTGTCCATACCGAAGTTATAGTCATTCGGCCTCTCTGCAGGGCAGGCCTCAACACACTTGTCACATGCAGTGCATTTCTCGTTGACATATCTCGCATTAACCTTGACACTGACCTTAAAGTCTCCTTCACTGCCGCTTATACTTTCAACCTCGGAGAGGGTATAAAACTTCACTTTCGGATTCTGTTTGATACGTCTGAAGTTTATCTCCAGACCGCAATAGGGTGGACACAGCTTTGGAAAATATTTGAACATCTGGGCAACCCTTCCACCAAGGTAAGGATTTCTCTCGACTATCGTTGTGTCATATCCGGCCTCAGCAGCTTCAATAGCAGTAGTTATACCGCTAATCCCTCCACCGATTATAAGAATACTCTTCTGTTCTCCCATATTTATCCTCCGTTTACTTTGAAAATTCAAGGCTTTAGACCGTCAAAAAAACAATCTGAAACCTTGAACTCTCAAAGCAGGAATTATCTGAACGGGCAGGGGGAAATTCCCTGCCCGTTCAAATATGAATTAGTCTACCAGCTGGACGTATGGGACCTTTTTGAGTTCCCACGCGCCTGTATCAACATCGTACCTGGAATTCACAAAACACTTCCAGTTCTCATCGTCAATAAGGTCGTGATCACCCCTGTAATAATAACCGGGGTACCTCGACTCTTCCCTGAAGAGGATATGACGTGCATGGGCCTCAACGGAAAGTATCCTGTGGTAATTCTCCCAGCATCTCATCAGCTCGTGGAGGTCGGCAGCGGCCATCAGGGCAGCATCCTCTTTAAGCACCTGGAGCTTCCTGAGACCTTCTTCAAGCATGGCCTTGGAAGTCATGTACCAGGTCGAGCAACCGCCAAAGTACTCGTCGGCAATCTTCTGGAGCCTTGCCTGGAGCATCTTTGGTTTGATGTAGTTGGGGTTCATTGCAGGATCGGTTGTGGCATTCTTGTACTTCTCGAATACCTCGTAAGGGAGATAGAGATCTGAAGCAATCTCGTCAACGTTCTGTTTCAGGGTTGGAACATAATCCTTGTTGTCAAGGATGAATGCTGTGGCATTCTTTGCCGCAATCCTTCCCTCTGCATGGGAACCTGAGGAGAACTTGTGACCTGATGCGCCACAGATGTCACCCATCATAAAGAGTCCGTCAACGGTTGACATCCTGTTGTATCCCCAGTTCCACTCGGCGGGTGCGCCCAAATCATCCGGGCCGCTTACCCAGAAGCCTGCGCAACCGGCATGAGAGCCGAGGAGATATGGCTCTGTAGGCATAATCTCGGAAGGAGTCTTGTCCGGCTCGACATTCTCACAGGCCCAGAGTCCGGCCTGACCGATACACATGTCAAGGAAGTCCTCCCATGCCTCAGCCTCAAGGTGCTTGATCTTCTTCTTGGCCTCTTTTTCACCAAGTTTTTCAACGAAATCCTTGTTGATGGCCTGCATTGCTTCATGGGTCCTCATGATGATCGGACCTTTGCCCAGCTTCATATCTCTCATCATCAGATGGTTCCTGATGGCGGTACCCATCTTGTCGACATAGATACCGTATTTGGCCCTTGCCTCTGTAAGGGCCTCTTCATTTGCACAGTAGTCTTCACCAAGGCTGTTGGTTGCCTTTGCCTTGAAGAAGAGGAACCATGCGCCGACAGGACCATAGCCGTCCTTGAATCGTGCAGGGACAAACCTGTTCTCCATCATCGTCAGCTCAGCGCCTACCTGCATACCAAGGGCATAACCTGAACCGGCATTCCATACAGGATACCATGCCCTGCCCTTACCTTCTTCAGATGACCTTGGCTTGAATACGTTAACTGCTCCACCGGCGCCAAGGCATATTGCTTTGGCCTTAAAGAGATATATCTTGTTTTCTCTCACGCTGAAACCGGCTGCTGCTGCAACCCGGTTCTCAACATTGGCATCCTTAAAGAGCTTGACTATAAATACTCTTTCAAAATGGTTCTCTTCCATTCCGGTTGCCTTCCTGTTAATCTCAAGGGCCTTCTTTGCAGCCTCTGCAACGATAACCTTGTAGGACTCACCGTTGATCATGATCTGCCATCTGCCGGACCTGACAGGTGTTCCACCGTCTTTCAGCATTGCCTTCCCGGCATCCTTTGCCTGAAAACCGTCAAGAGAGAAACCGTCATCACCCTTCTTCCAGATAGGGAGTCCCCACTCCTCAAAAAGGTGGACTGAATCGTCAACATGCCTTCCAAGGTCATAAACCAGGTCTTCCCTGATTATGCCCATAAGGTCGCCCCTGACGTATCTGACATAGTCTGCAGGGTCATTCTCGCCCATATAGGTGTTGATAGCTGAGAGACCCATGGCAACAGCGCCGCTTCTGTCGGTTGCAGCCTTGTCGATCATGGTTATCCTGATCCCCTGAGGAGTTGCCCAGCGTGCAGCCTCATAAACAGCACCACATGCGGACATACCACCACCGATAACGAGGAGATCGGTCTCAATCTCGACAACCTCAGGCTTCTCGCAATATGAAAATGTACATGTTTCTTTTTCCATGTTTAAGCCTCCTTAAATTACTTTATTGTGGGCAATGTTACGCCCGCACCCTGCTGGGTAAAATGTCCGGGCTCTTTGATTTTTGAAAGATCAGCCTCGGGTTTCCCTGCATAAGGATCAACAGAACCCTCCGCAGTTGTCCTGATCGGGAACTTGAATCTCTTCAGTGTACCATTTCTGAACTTGACCGTCCACATGATAGCATCGGTACCCCTGAGAGGAATAACATTTCCACCAAGGGGATTGAAATCCTGATACCCCCTGATCTCGATGCCCTGCTGAGGGCAGATCTTAACACAGTTGTAACACTCCCAGCACTGATCAGGCTCCCGATTCCATGCCTTCATCCTGTCGCGATCGAGCTTCATCAGGTCATTTGGACAGATGTACATACATGCTGTCCTTTCCTGCCCTTTGCAGCCGTCGCACTTCTCAGTAATCACATAACTTGGCATACTGAATACCTCCTCACATTAGATTTAGGTTTTACTACAAATAACAAAAAAATCGAGGTCCTCTACACCTCCCTTCACTTAATATTGTTGATTGACGAGTAAATTCTTCAATTGTCAATCGAAAATCATCAATCCTTATGCTCCCTCTGCGTACTTGTGCATCTTTATTTCAACCTTCTCTGTAAGTCCCTGATAATACTCGCTCAGTATCTTCAGTACCACCGGACGGCTGAACTTGTCTGAAACCTCTTCACCCTCCGAGAGCATCTTTCTAAGCTTTGTACCGCTCAGTATCAGCCTGTCTTCCTTGCTGTGCGGACATGTCTTCATTGAGGCCATGCCGTCACACTTGTAACAGTAGAATGTCCAGTCGATCTTCAGGGGCTTTGTCTCAAGGGCGTCTTCGGGTATCTCATCGAATATCTTCTGTGCATCAAAAGGCCCGTAGTAGTCACCCACACCAGCGTGGTCACGGCCGACTATCAGGTGGCTGCACCCGAAGTTCTGTCTGAAGAGTGCATGAAGAAGGGCCTCTCTCGGTCCTGCATATCTCATATCCAGAGGATAACCGCCAACGGTTATTGTGTCCTTAACATAATAATTTTCAATAAGGGCATCTATGGCATTCTGTCTTACATTTGCCGGTATGTCTCCGGCCTTGAGCTTTCCGAGAAGCATATGGATATAGACACCGTCACATATCTCTATAGCGATCTTTGTCAGGTACTCATGGGAGCGGTGCATCGGGTTGCGGGTCTGAAATGCTGCAACAGTCGACCAGCCCTTGTCCTCAAAATTCTTCCTGGACTCCTCGGGCCTCATGTAAACACCCTTGTATTCTTCGGGGAATCTTCCCTCGCTCAGTACCTTGACCGGTCCGGCAAGGTTTACCTCTCCCTGGGCCATAACCTTGGCAACCCCGGGATGCTCGATATCATCGGTTCCAAACACCTTTTTGCACTCATGCACCTTGTCTATGGTGTATTTCTCTTTCACCGTCATTGTGGCCATCATCTCACCGCTCTCTTCATCTACCAGGGCAACATCCTCTCCAATCTTGATACTGTCTGCATTGCCCTTTGTGGTGGAAAGCGTGATAGGGATTGGCCAGAATGTTCCGTCCGTCATTTTATATTCATCACATATGCCCTTCCAGTCTTCATATCCCATAAAGCCTTCAATAGGGGTAAATCCGCCTATCCCCATCATTATAAGATCGCCGGTCTCCCTTGAAGTCATTCTCACATCGGTAAGGGTCCTGGCTCTTTCCTTCTCTTCTTTCAGCTCATCACCCTCGAGCAGCAGGGGTTTAAGCTTTTTCTCTTTACCATGTGGATTTACCAGTGCCATAAAATCCTCCTTAGTTATTTAGTCATTAGTCATACAAATACGAAGACTTACCCAACAGTCTCCGCACTTACACTTTTCCCCTATGCACCAAGGATAGAGCAGATATTGGCAAAGATTTCGTCAATATCTCCTGTACCCTCAACGGTCTTTAAAATACCCTTATTTTTATAGTATTCGATAAGGGGAGCTGTCTGGGCCTCGTAAACTTCAAGTCTCCTGCGGATGGTCTCCTCCTTGTCATCATCCCTCTGATAGAGCTCTCCACCACATTTATCGCATACACTTTCTTTCTGCGGGGGTGAGAAATATATATTGTACATCTGACCGCACTGCCTGCAGGTTCGCCTTCCTGTGAGCCTCTTCATCAGGATCTCCATGTCAACATCTACACAGAGGGCAACCTGAAGGGGAATGTTTGTCTCGTTAAGCACCTTGTCAAGCACTTCTGCCTGGGCGGTATTGCGGGGGAACCCGTCAAGGATAAAGCCCTTTTTGCAGTCGTCCCGGGTAAGTCTTTCCTTGACAAGACCGATTACTACTGAATCAGGAACAAGCTCTCCCTTGTCCATATAAGCCTTTGCTTCTTTTCCGAGGGGGTTGCCGTCTGCAACGGCCTTTCTGAGGATATCTCCTGTAGAGATCTGGGGGATGCCGTATTTCTCAACAAGCTTCTTGGCCTGCGTCCCCTTCCCTGCTCCAGGTGCACCAAGCAGTACTATTCTCATTAAAATACCTCCATTGTATAGATTTTTGGTTTACGTATTAGATCAGGAAACGAACTATAGTACATAAAGAAAAAGTTTTATTTCAAGAAAAAAATTACAATCACAACATAAGATTTTCTTATATTTTTGACGGGTTTTATACAATTAAGACCAAATCATGCCGTGGGGAGGAGGTTATCGGCGGGTGCAGGGTAATGCCGGGATTGACGGAAATAACAGCCACAGGAAAGAGTCAGCCCTGCTATTGCCCCAACATAGACCTACCTGCTGGAAGCGCTGGCTTCAAATCCTCTTGTCCTCCTGCTTTTCTCTCTTTTACGCCAAAAAACAAACACAATAAAAATACCACTACCCACTAACACATACAGGGGGTGGTTTATGACACAAAGCACGAAGACGAGGCCCCGCCTGATGACCGCCCTGAGAGTTTCATGATTCCTGATCTGTATGGCAATGGCGGGAGAGACCTTGTAATAAAACCTGGTCAATACTCTTCCGGGAGGATTTGTGAGGAGATAATCGTCCCTGAAGTCTCTCAGCACCTTGAGCCCGGAATAAAGGGGACTGTCATAGGCGGCAGCGGTTATTAAGCAGCCTCCCTTTCCTGTACCGTCTCTGCCGTCACTTTTAACGGGCGTCACTCCCGTCCTGCGGCCCCAGTAAGGATTGTATCCCTCTTCAGCGAATATGTACCAGGCCGTAGCTCCGACATGCACCCTGCTGAGATATTCCCACCCAAACCCTGTTGTGACCCCGTCATGGCAGGCTGCAACAATCCCCTTGCCGTTGTTATTGGTAGCAGATGTCATGGCTTCGCGGAGCTCAGAAATATAAATGTCTGACTTGCCGGTCTCACCGGTTATCTGATACGCAACCGCCATCTGGGCCGTTCCTTCAAACCAGACACCGTCCCTGTCGTTATTGAAGTCAAACCCTTTAAAACCGTGATCTTCAATATAGGCATTGCCTTCCGCCCAGTTGAGGGCAGGATAGTAACTCTCCATTGCCATAACAGCCCATGCCTGTATATCAACGGGAATATTGGGACTGCCGAGTTTGTTCGGATTTTTATTTATGGTGCAACCATCATCCAGGGTCCCTGTCCAAAAGTATTCACCTTCGTCATTCCACATGGATTCAACAAAACCCCTGGCATGAAGAGCCCTTTCCTCCCACTTCCTGTCACCGGTCTCCTCATAGAGGAGCATGAAGGCGGCATATATGTCAATGTTATGTTCCGTAGCCTTGTATAGGAGCTTCTCCTGTCCCCCGGGGTTGGAGGCTGACTTCTCCCATCCGGCATAGCCTCCTGTATACCCACCGGCACACCTGTCATCCCTTGTCTCATTCTCCGTCCACTCACCCAGGGTCAATGCCGCCTCAAGGTATTGACCGCCCCCCGTCTTCCTGTAATAATTAAGCAGGGCGATCATCGGCCAGACTACATTCCCCGTATGAGTGCTCACCACAAACTCATCCTCAGACCAGGTATAATCTTGCGTATTCCACCATCCCGGCATCCGAACCGTTGCGGTTTTACCCCGAGGGTTCCAGCCGGGGAAAAGCCTCAGATCACCTCCCTGATATCCGTTTCTGAGGCGGCCGTCGGTAAAGTAACGGTCGTTATTAACAGCGTACACAAAGGCATCCGCCAGAAGACCGGCCCTCTCGATGTCTTCCGGTTTCCCTCTTGAAAGAAAGGCAATCAGGGCAAGCGCATTATCA
>BDTQ01000209.1 GCA_002898135.1 bacterium BMS3Bbin07 | reverse complement strand
TTGGAAACAGATAGGCTTAAAGAAGACCTGAAAGCCACGGTAACCGAATTAAGCGATACTTATGAGGAATTATCCCTCCTCTACATGCTTTCCGAAGAATTCACCGGCCTCGGTGTCGATGGAATCTGTTATCTGCTTTTAAAAAAGGCCGCATCATCACTAAGTGTTGGAACCGGCGTCGTACTATTTTTGGATGAAGATTCCGGAGAATTGTATACACAGGCTTATATCGGTAACTGGGATGCGGACACGGCCTTCCCAAAAGGCAACAACATTCTCTGGAGAGCGATTCATTCAAACAAGGCAATTGCAGTATGTAACCACAGCACCCACGAAGAAAGACTGGACAAGGTCAAATGCAACTCACTTCTCATAACCCCTCTGAACGGTAAGAAACAAATCATCGGCGTCCTCATGGTGGCCGACAAGAAAGACGGCAGGGAATTCTTTTCAGGAGATATAAAGTTACTGACCACTATTGCCTCTCAGGCAGCCCTTTTTATTGAGAACGCACTCCTGACCCAGGAAATGCAGGTATTCCTGATAGAGACCATAAGGTCCTTTGTGAAGGCCCTTGAGGCGTCATCCCTGTGGACTGCAGGACATACCGAAAGGGTGACACGTTACGCACTGTCAATTGCTGAACTGCTTGATCTTGATGGCCATGAGATCGAAAAACTGAGGGTCAGCAGCCTTTTGCATGATATCGGAAAGATCGCCACTCCCAAGGAGATATTAAACAAAAACGGCAAGTTAAACAAAGCGGAGTGGTCTGAAATCAGGCGACATCCAATAGTCGGGGCAGATATACTTTCAGGGCTCAGCAGCTTTAAAGAGGTCATAGAATGTATCAGATACCACCACGAGCACTACGACGGAACAGGTATTCATGGTCTTTGCGGAGAGGGGATACCGCTTATGGCAAGAATTTTAGCAGTTGCTGATGCCTTTGATGCCATGATGTCTGACCGGCCCTACAGAAAAAAGAAGACCATTGAAGAGACCGTCAGGGAGATAATAACCTGTGCAGGCAAACAGTTCGACCCGAATGTTGTCCATGCCTGTATCTCATGGGTTAAATCAACCCACGAGATTATACCGCCTGAGTCTGAATCTCACCTTTAATTCCCTCGCAATCTCTTCACACCTCTTCACATCCACCCCCGGCGCATCAACAACCGTAACAGTTACATCCGGTATATACTTTCCGGCTTCCCTTATAAAAGAGACAACACCTTTGTAGGCGTCCTTTAAAAAGGGCCTGCAAATGGTTTTGTAGGTACGCTCATCCTGAGCATCAAGACTTATGGATATGGAATCAACAATCCCCTGTAGTTCCGGCAGGATATTTCTGCCATGGATCAGGTTAGCCTGCCCATTGGTATTTATCCTCACCCTGCCGCCGTTATCCTTTATCCACCTTGCCAGGGCCTTGACCAGGTCAAGACGCATCAGGGGTTCGCCATATCCGCAGAATACCACCTCTTTATAAGCTGACGGATCACCTATTGCATCCTTCAGTTCCTCAATCCCGGGCTCATGGTCAAGCCTGAGGTTGTGTCCTTTTACATAGTCGGAATGAAACCTGATACAGAAGGTGCACGCATTCGTGCAGCGGTTGGTGATGTTAAGATAAAGGGAGTCCCTTATATTATAGGCAATCTTTCCCACAGGAGAAATCCCTCCTATCCCGAATAGTCTCCCTGCATTCAGGGTGGTTATCCTTGCAATATCCCCAACGCCCACATCCCTGAGCTCGGCAAGCTTCCGGGCTGTATGCAGCAGGAAGGAAGGCTCGTTTCTTTTGCCCCTTAGTGGAGCCGGTGAGAGATAGGGGGCATCAGTCTCAATCAGCAGGTACTCATCAGGTATGCCAGCCGCTATCTCCTGAAGTCTTTTAGCGTTTTTAAACGTTACAGTACCTGCAAAGGAGATATACAAACCCATCGCCATCACCTTTTCCGCCATATCCATGTCCCCGGAGAAACAGTGAAGGACACCGCGGCTGATGCCAGACCCGGAGAGGATATTCAATGTATCAGCCTTTGCCTCCCTGGAATGAACGATCACAGGAAGGTCGAGTTCCAGGGCAAGGCCAAGCTGTCTCTCAAATACCTCCTGCTGTACATCCCGAGGCGAATGGTCATAGTGGTAATCCAACCCGGTCTCACCGATTGCGACAACCTTCTTCTCCCCTGACCACACCCGTAGCTTCTCTGCTGTACCGGAAGTGTACTCCTTTGCATCATGGGGATGGATACCGACTGCTGCATATATAAAGTCGTACTTTGCGGCCATCCTTACCGCCCCTTCCGAACCCTTAAGGTCAGAGCCGATGGTAATGATTGCCTCTATTTCAGCATCCCTGGCCCTTGCTATAACCTCATCCCTGTCAGGGTCGAAATCAGCCATCTCAAGGTGACAGTGGGTATCGATGAATGATTGACGATTGGCGATTGACGATTGTCTATTGTCTGTTGAAGAACTCATTGCTCTCTGCGGGAATCAACACTCAATATTCGTCCCCTTTATGCCCCGAACTTTTTGAGTCTGCCCGCATTGGCGAGTGCAAGGGGAAGTATCCGGATGGCAGGGAATATTCCAAGCTCTCCTCTGAGGCATTCCCTCTCGGTAAATGCCTGGCTCAGTCCGCCAAAGACATAGGGAGAATTCAAGATTACCGGCACAGGATGCCAGCTGTGTGACTTCATTACTGAAGGGGTTGAGTGGTCTCCTGTGATAATCAGGACATCCGGGTTCAGCTCAAGTATGCCGGGAAGAAAGGAATCGAACTCCTCAAACTTTCCTGCCTTTCCCTTGAAATCTCCATCCTCTCCATAGGAATCCATCTTCTTTACATGGACGAAAAAGAAGTCATAATCTTCAAGGTTATCCTTCATAAATTCTATCTCTTCTTTTATGTCGCCATTGACAGGGGGTGTTTCCATACCTATAAGCCTCGCCAGCCCCCTGTACATGGGATATATGGCAATTGCAAGGGATTTAAGGCCGAAAACCTCTTCAAAGGTTGGAATTAACGGCACCTGTGCAATTCCCCTCATAAGTATAAAGTTTGCAACCTCTTCGTCCCTGAGTATTTCCCTCACCCTCTCGACAAGTTTCTCTGCAATCCTCGCTACCCTGTCGGACTGGTGATTTGCAGGTACCGGCTTCAACGGCGGCTTGCCTGTCTTCTGAGGATCGGTATCATTAACCTCGGCTGAACCCTCTTCAAGCGGTTCCGGAAACCGGAAAACCACCGCAAACCTGTAGTCCACCCCTTGAGTGAAGATAATTTCAGCCTCGTCTATCTGTTTTATCTCTTTCTGCAATCTCTCTGTTAATTTTCTAGCCTTCTCAGTAGGAATCCTGCCGGCCCTTCTGTCCTTTATCAGTCCCTCCTGAATAGTGGCATAATTACACCTCACAGCAACATCCGTGCTCTTCAGTTCAACACCGAGACCGAGAGCTTCAAGCACTCCCCTGCCTATCTGCCACTCAAGAGGGTCATAACCAAAGATACCGAGATGCCCCGGACCGCTCCCTGGAGTAATACCATACGCAACCGGCACATGCAACCCTGTTGCCGAGGTCTTTGCAAGGGCATCAAGATTGGGGATCCTTGCGGTCTCGAGCTCGGTACGGCCATCAAGTGGAAGACCCCCAAGGCCGTCAAGAACGATCATGACGATCTTTGTATTGTTTTTCTGTACAAGACTTTTAATTATCTCTTGCATCGTAATGTTCCCTCCCACTGATCCAGAAGACTACCCCCGGGGAAAACCTGACCCCGATTCCTTAAACTGCTGATAAGCCTTTATAAAAACCACATAGGTATATCCCATAAAACTACCGGTAAGTGCCATTGATGCCAAAAGCCCTATAAGAGACAGCTTGCTTAAAACCACGGTGACTAGCATCAGGAAAAACCCTATTCCTATAATAGCAGCAAACAGCTTGAAGGTATAGGATGCATTAGCTCTTACAATCTGAACACTCCTCTTCATCGCATCAACAGGGCCTCTTTTTTCAAGCATTATAACTATAAAAGTAAAGCTGAAAATAAACGCAACAATTAATCCCGGGATAACAAATAACATAAAGCCCAGAAGCAACAGGACACCAAGAATAAACCCGGCAGCCATAAGGCTGACGATCATTTCGTTAGCACGGCCAAACCCTGAACCGAGTGATGTCTGTCCTTTGTCTTCCACCTCAACCATCATGGAGGCTACCATCCCCTGGGCAAAACTGTAAAAGATCCATCCCACAACGGACAGTACTGATTTTACAAGTATAAGGTCTGTCACCCCCTGTCCGAGCTCACCCACTGCATCAGGCTCCATTGCCGTCATTCTCATTCCGATTACCACGATTGAGAGACAACCAATGAGAAAAGAGACGAGTACAGGAGGCACAATTATGATGGTGTGTTTCCTGGCTATCCCAAGACTCTCTTTTAATATATTACCTATACTCATAATTCCCCTTTTTTGTCACTGTTTTTCTCCGTGAATTCTTTATTTAAATTTTGATTTTTCTGCCCTGACAGCAAGCCAGGCAAGTGACTTGAATAATATCAGTTTGATATAAATGGTGTCAAATCAGGTATGCAAGGCCTGTTTTTTACAGTATAAGGTATAATGTAGGGCATATTAATCCAGGAATTTAAGGAGTTACCCTGAAACGCAAACTCGGACAACATTATCTCTTTGATCAAGCCATATTAAAGAGGCTGATAAAAGCAGCAGATATCTCAACCGAGGACACAGTGGTAGAGATAGGGCCCGGCAAGGGCATCCTGACCCTCATGTTATCTGAAGAAGTGAGAGAGGTTATAGCCATAGAGCTTGACACATACCTCTGTGAGCATCTCAAAAAAAAGGTCTCGGCAATAAGGAACATAACTCTCTTTTGTGGTGATGCCCTGAAATACCCCTACCACACGCTCCCTCCCTTTAAGGTGGTGGCCAATATCCCCTACTACATAACAACACCGATAATCTTCAGGCTCCTTGCCCACAGGGACAGGCTTATATCCGCAACCCTTACAGTCCAAAAAGAGGTGGCGGAAAGGATAGTAGCCCCACCGGGCGGAAAGGATTACGGGGTACTCTCACTTATGGTCCAGTATTATGCTGAGACCAGCTTGGCCTTTTTCATACCGAAAGAGGCATTTAAGCCCCCGCCGAAGGTAGACTCTGCCGTGGTTCATCTCAGAATATTAGCTGAACCGCGTATCTCTGTCCCCGATGAAAGGCTATTCTTCAGGGTAATCAGGACAGCATTCTCGCAGAGGAGAAAAACCCTCTCAAACTCCCTAAAACCCCTGTCTGAAGATATAAAGGATATCCTGTCTGCTGCAGGGATAGACCCCCGGAGGAGACCTGAAACCCTGAGCATGGAAGAGTTTGCCGGGATCGCTGAAGCACTTATTCACAGTAAGATTTCACCGCAGAGACCGCAGAGGAAAACATAACCTGCGGTAGTCTCTCCAATCCTCCAATCCTCCATCACTCCATCTCACACGGTGGTATTTTCTCTTTCAACCTCTCCAGCCTCGCCTCTGTGAGTTCAGGCTTCACAACATATACGGAGAGGGCATACTCGTCCTTTTTCTTTATCAGCAGCCACTGATTCTCCCGCCCCTTCAGTCTTGTCAGGACAAAGTTCCCCCTCAGCTTTCTCCCCTTAAGGATAAACTCCAGCCGCCCGCTATCCAGACTCCCG
>BDTQ01000208.1 GCA_002898135.1 bacterium BMS3Bbin07 | reverse complement strand
GTAAGGGTCTCGGCTGTGGTGTAAAATGTCTCTTTCAATTCTGAATAAAGGAGTGCATTTTCAATTGCGACTGCAATATAATTTGCGAGGGTCTCTGTCAAGTCAAGGTCACTTTTATCAAACCGGCCATCCTTTTTGTTTATTCCCTCAAGAACCCCGATAATCCGTGCCTTACTTTTTAAGGGAACACAGATGATATTTCTTGTCACAAAACCGCTGAATTTGTCTGCGGTTTTAAAGAATCTCGGGTCTGACTGTGCATCGTCTATAATCAGGGGAGCTCCATGTTCGGCCACCCAGCCTGCAATGCCGACACCCTTTTTCAGCCTTATCTGCTTGACCCTTCCCCCTTTTTCTCCGGTTGCCACATCAAAATACAGCTCTCCCGAGGCCTCATCCAACAGCAGCAGACTGGCCGCCTCTGCATTCAAAACCCTTGTTGTCGCCTCGATAGCCCTTTTTCTTATCTCCGCCTGGTCAAATGATGAATTAATCAGGGAGGCCAGATCAGTAAGGGTTTTAAGTTGTATTACCTGTTTTTCCAATGCCTTCATCTTTTACCTTTTACTCCAATCCTCCATCACTCCAGTTCTCCACCACTCCAGTTTTTTTTCTTCTTATGGCATGCTGATTACAATATCATAGGTCCCTATCGAGACCCTGTCGGCTATTGATGCCTCCCACAGGAGCTCTGTCATGTTTTTAACAACCTTTTTTGGCAACATAAGGATAAGTTTTGTCCCTGTTTCAGAAATGGCCTTCCACTGCAGAGCCTTTTCTTTGTTGATGCTATGCTCTGTTTCAACCTCAACAACCGCGAGTACCATACCGTGATTTCCGAGTATGAGGTCAGGATAGTATCCCTTGAATTCGTTCTTCCGTTCTCCAAGGTTGTCTTTTATATCCTTATACTCCCTTGACAATCGCGACCTCAAGGTGCGGACAAGCCAGTCATGGATCAGTCTTTCCTCGTCCATTGCCTTTCAAACTCCTTTATCATGGATAGTCTTTTTCGGTACCTTTCGAGGTTTTTGAATTCCGCCTGAAGATAGGCCTTTGCGATCTCTTTTGCCAGTTCCTCTCCGATTACTCTTGCTCCTAGGCAGAGTATATTCATGGCATCATCTTCCACTCCCTGGCGGGCAGAGTAGGTGTCATGGCAGACGGCTGCCCTTATATCCCTGAATTTATTTGCAGCCACCGAGGCCCCGACTCCGCTTCCACAGATTAATATACCTCTCCAGCCCTCTTTTGACTGAATCTTTTCCGCCACGAGACGGGCATACTCGGGATAATCGGATGGTTCATTACTGAAGGCCCCGACATCAATGACTTCATATCCTGATTGCCTGATGAAGCCTGAAAGAGTCTTTTTCAGATGATACCCGCCATGGTCTGCACCGATAACAATCTTCATTCTGATCGCCATATCCCGTCTTTTTCTCAATCTCTTCCGTGTGTCCAGTGACATGTTGGGTCAATGTTTATGTTATTTCATTATTGCCCCGGTGGCAGCAGAAGTCACCAGGCGTGCATACCTTGACAGATATCCCTTCTTTATCTTGGGTTCAGGTTTTTTCCATTTGCTGAGTCTTTCCTCTATTTCCTTGTCAGACAGGAGCACGTCCATCTTCCTTTCGGGTATGTCTATTTTTATCCTGTCGCCGGTACGCAGTATTGCTATAGGTCCTCCTTCCATGGCCTCCGGAGAGATATGTCCGATACAGGGACCCCTGGTGCCGCCTGAGAACCTCCCGTCAGTAATAAGAGCAACTGATTCACTGAGTCCCAGCCCTGCAATTGTAGCAGTTGGTGACAGCATCTCCCTCATACCGGGTCCCCCTTTGGGGCCCTCGTATCTGATTACAACGATATCCCCTGAGGCAATCTTTCCATTCATGATTGCCTTCATCCCATCCTCTTCAGAGTCGAATACTATGGCCGTGCCTTCAAAACGCATCATCTTTTTACTTACAGCAGACTGTTTCACCACAGCCCCATCAGGTGCAAGGTTTCCTCTCAGTATTGCAATCCCGCCTTCCATGTGATGGGCCTTTTCGACAGGTCTTATAACCTCGGGATCGGATATCGTGGCCATTTCAGCGATTTTCATGGTCTTCAATCCACTAACTGATGAGGTGTTATGCATGAGGTCTTTCAGAGCACGGAGTACTGCAGGAATGCCGCCGGCATAGTGGAGGTCTTCAAGATAGTGCTTTCCTCCGGGAAGCATGTCAGCTATATGAGGTGTTGTCCTGCTGAGTTTATCAAAGAGCTCAAGAGGGAGTTTTATTCCCGCATCATGAGCAATTGCAGGGATGTGCAATACTGTATTGGTTGAACCTCCAAGTGCCATATCCACTCTTATTGCATTTTCAAATGCCTTAAGGGTCATTATTTTCCGTGGGGTAATGTTCTTCTTTATGAGTTCAACGACCCTTTGGCCACTTTCAAAGGCTATCCGTCTCTTTTCAGCATCGGAGGCAAGGGCGGTTGCACAATAGGGGATGCTCATGCCAAGGGCCTCTGTGACACAGGCCATGGTGTTTGCCGTGTACATTCCCTGGCAGGAGCCAGCGCCGGGACAGGCACACATCTCAAGTGCCTGCAGTTCGTCGTCTTTGATGAGTCCCTTTTTGTATTTTCCTATGGCCTCAAAGGTGTCATTAACGAGCGACAGCCTTTTCCCCCTGAGATGGCCTGAATGCATTGGGCCTGCTGTTACAACGACAGCTGGAATATTAATCCTGCCGGCAGCCATCAGCATTCCAGGGGTAATCTTGTCGCAATTTGTGAGGAGCACAAGACCGTCAAATTGATGTGCCTCTGTGACGCTCTCCACCATGTCGGCTATGAGCTCTCTTGAGGGCAGGGAGTAGTGCATGCCACTGTGTCCCATTGCAATACCGTCACATATTCCTGGTACACCAAAAAAGAAGGGATAGCCACCACCTGTGTGAACACCCTTTTCAATAAATCTCTCAAGGTCTCTCATCCCGATGTGCCCCGGGATGATATCTGTAAAGCTGGTGACCACACCAATGAAGGGTTTGTTTATTTCACTCCTGGGAATACCTGTTGCATAAAGAAGTGCCCTGTGAGGAACGCGCTCGATCCCCTCCTTGATAGTCTT
>BDTQ01000207.1 GCA_002898135.1 bacterium BMS3Bbin07 | reverse complement strand
AGGGTGAAGACAGGCAGGGTACCGTCAGGGAGCATATACTGTTTGCTTATAACCCTGGAGAGGGACTGTCTGACGAGTTCCGTCAGTGTTTCAGGGTCTTTTACCCTTTGACCGTGATCAAGAAGGGTTTCCAGTATGGTGATCATATCCTTGATGGGTATGCGTTCCTTAAGGAGGTTCTGAAGCACTCTCTGTACTGTGCCTAACGGGAGTATGTTTGGAACAAGTTCTTCAACTATTCGCGGATAGTTTCTGGAGACATTGTCGAGAATATCCTGTGTCTCCATCCTGGTAAGCACCTCCCATCCATGTCTCCTGAGCAGTTCCGTCAGGTGGGTGACGATGACAGTGGAAGGGTCAACAACCGTATGTCCCCTGGTCTGGGCTGATTCTATTTCACTCTCATCAATCCAGCAGGCGGGCAGACCAAAGGCAGGCTCTTTTGTCGGGATACCCTCAACCTTCTCCTGTCCCTCATCTCCGGCCACTGCAAGCCATTTTCCTAAAAGCACCTCTCCTTTTGTAATCTCAATCCCTTTTATCTGGAAACTGTATTCATGGGGTCTGAGCTGCAGGTTGTCCTTTATATGAACAGGGGGGACTATAAATCCAAGTTCCTGTGCAATCTGTCTGCGCATTGCCTTGATCTTTCCAAGCATCTGTCCCCCCGGTTCTTCAACAAGGGGTATCAATCCGTAGCCGATCTCAAGGCTGAGTGGATCAAGTTCAAGATAAGATTCGATTGACGGCTCTGAAGGGGCTTCGGCCTCTGTGGCCTCTTCCTGTACTGCGGCAGGTTTTCTGGATACCATATATGCAATCGAGCCTGAGGTGATGGATATAATAAGAAACGGGATATGAGGCAACCCTGGAACAAGGGCAAGGATGAAGAGTACGCCGGATGCAGTTGACAGGGCCTTGGGATTCATGAATATTTGTCTTTTGACCTCTTCTCCAAGGTCGGTATCGCTTCCTGCCCGGCTTACGACTATGCCTGCAGATGTGGATACGAGCAATGCAGGTATCTGTGATACAAGTCCGTCACCTATTGTAAGGAGCATATATGTTCTTGCGGCATCAGCGATGGGCATGCCCTTCTGAAAGACCCCTATCATGAGTCCGCCCAGAATGTTTATCACTGTTATAACGAGTCCTGCAATGGCATCACCCCTTACAAACTTACTCGCACCATCCATGGCCCCGTAAAAATCCGCTTCATGAGAGATGGTTTCGCGTCTCTTTTTTGCCGATTGTTCGTCTATAAGACCGGCGTTCAGGTCGGCATCTATTGCCATCTGTTTGCCGGGCATGGCATCCAGGGTAAACCTTGCCGCCACCTCGGCAATCCTGCCCGCCCCCTTTGTAATAACTATAAAGTTGATAATTACAAGGATCAGAAATACAATAAGCCCTACTGCATAATTACCGCCAACAACAAAATTACCAAAGGATTTTATTACACGGCCTGCAGCTTCCGCGCCTTCATTGCCCTTGAGGAGTATTATCCTTGTTGTTGCAATATTGAGAGACAGCCTGTAGAGAGTGACCATAAGTAGAAGAGACGGAAAGACCGAAAAATCAAGGGGTTTTTTAATATAGACAGATGTGAGGAGTATCACGATTGCAATGGATACGGAGATGGACAGAAATATATCAAGGGCAAAGGCCGGTATCGGTAAAAGCATTATTCCCAGGATTACCACCATGCTTAGCGCCAGGGCCATGTCACTGCGATTTTTTAGAAAGTTTAGTCTGTCCATCCATTTTCCTCCGGGTTTCCGGTTTGGGTTTCCATGCTGCATTGATTGCCTGAGAATACCGAATTTCTTACCGGTGACATTTTATGCTACCGCTCCCCTGAGTTTATAAATGTAGGAGAGTATCCTGGCGACCGCCCTGTATAATATCTCGGGTATTTCCGTATCCACGTCCAGCTTGAAGAGGGCCTGAGCTATGGGTTTGTCCTCCACAATGGGAATGCCGGATTTGCCGGCGATATCCTTGATCCTTTCCGCCATGAAACCTGCACCTTTGGCAATGACCTTCGGTGCTCCCATGGCAGCCCGTTCATACTTCAGGGCAACAGCTAAATGAGTCGGGTTTGTTATTATTACAGTAGCCTTCGGTACCTCCTGCATCATCCTCTTTCTTGCCATTTCTTTCTGTATGGACCTTATCCGTGCCTTTATATGCGGGTCACCTTCTGTTGATTTATACTCCTCTTTCACTTCTTCCTTGCTCATTCTGAGTGAGCGCTCATGTTTCCATCTCTCGTTGATATAATCAAGTATGGATATGACGAAGAAGCAGATAAAGCCGATTTTTATTGTATAGATGAGCATTCCTGACATGGTTACAGAAAGAGTCTGTACATCCATAGCCATCATATCCAGGATCAGGGGCATGCTTTTTCTGAGTATGAAGTAGAGTAACAATGCACCTGTAATAAACTTGACAAGCCCCTTCAGGAATTCCATTGCAGCGTGTCTTGAGAACATCCTCTTTATTCCCTCTATCGGGTTTATCTTCTCCACTTCCAACTTTAGGGGTTTGAGGACAAATCCACCCTGGATGGTATTGCCGGCTATTGCCATCAGAACGGCTATTGCCATAAAAGGCAGCAGTACCAGGACGCCTTTGAGAGATAAATCCTTCATTACATCCAGGGGACCCTTAAGGTGTGGCAGGGTAAGCCCCTCTCTCGTAATGGCCATAATATTCTGTATGGTGGAATGTCCCATAAAAATCATGATGAGGACAACCCCTCCCATTGAGAGCATCGAACTGAATTCCCTGCTACGGGCAACACGGCCTTCTTCCCTGCCCTTCTGCCGTTTTTGCGGCGTAGCCTGTTCTGTTTTTTCCTGGTCATCAGCCATTTATCTGGTTCCTCCGGAAAGGATTATAGCGGTGAGATCACCCTTTATGCCAATGAAATAACCGCTGAGAAGATAGAGCATGATCGGTAAGCCAAGGAGCATTACAATATATCCCATAGTGATATATATGGGATATCCAACAAAGAATATATTGAACTGAGGTATAACCTTGGAGAGCAGGCCAAGCAGTATGTTGGTGATCATCACCACGGTTATGACAGGTGCTGAAAGTTTAATTGCCAGTGTGAATATCCTGCTGCTGAGGGCTATCCCTGCACTTACCATGGACTTTATGTCTGCCCCTCCAACTGCTACATGTTTAAAGCTCTCTATAAAGGCATAAATAAAGTAGTGATGGGCATCAAGACTTAAGAAGAGCAGAAAGGCCACGATGCCGTAGAGCCTGGCAATTTCTGTTGACTGACCGATCTCCGGATTAAAGACAGTTGCCATGGAGAGCCCCATTGTAGTGGCAATAATCTGTCCTGCAGTATCAACAGCGTAAAAGATGAATCTGACGGTCAGGGCGAGGACAAAGGAGAAGATGGTTTCCTTTATCACCATGAGGGGAATGTCTGCCTCAGCCCAGAGATTCTTTTGATTTTTCATGTCTGCTTCGTCTCCTGTAAGGAGCCCTATGGAAGGTTGTAAACTTTCTCCGGGTTGAATGATGGTCTGCACTATAGGGGTCAGAAGTAGCGATAAAGCGATGATAAGGCCGATCTTGAAATGGGGGGGCAGATTCTTGCTGCCGAAAAAAGGCAGGAAGGTCATCACTATCCCCAGTCTCAGAAGGACAAGGAGGAAGGTCGTTATATCGTTAGTCAGTATCTCGGTGCCTTTCATGAAATCTCCTTGTAATCGGTTACTTGATATACATTGGTATGTTAATTATCAACCGGCGGGTGAAATCCACCAGTACCTGAGCAGTCCAGGGAAGAAGAATAAAGAGACACAGAAAGACTGCCAGTATTTTGGGTACAAAGGTCAGGGTGAATTCCTGAATCTGTGTAATTGCCTGGAAAAAACTGATTAGAAGGCCTACGAGCAGGCTTACAAGCAGTGCAGGTCCTGAAACGATAAGGACTGTTTTAATTACCTCCCCGGAGATATCCCTCACCATGTCTATAGTCATTGGAAACTCCTTACGAGTGAGCCTATCAAGAGATTCCAACCGTCAACAAGTACAAAGAGGAGTAGCTTGAACGGCAGAGATATGATTACAGGCGGCAACATCATCATCCCCAGCGAAAGCAGTACGCTTGCAACTACCATGTCTATAACCAGGAAGGGCAGATAAATCAGAAAGCCTATCTCAAAAGCGGTCCTCAGTTCGCTGATTGCAAATGCGGGAATGACAATCCTCAGAGACAGGTCTTCCGGTTTCTCAGCCTTTTTTATGCCGGCAATGTCCATAAACAGCCCAAGGTCTTTTTCTCTCGTCTGCTTCAGCATGAACCCTTTGATTGTGGGTTCCGCCTTTTGGAGGGCGCCAACAAATGTTATCTCTTCCTGAACATATGGGGTTATGGCATCTGCCTGAATTTTCTCTACAACAGGTGACATGACAAAGAGTGTAAGGAAGAGGGAAAGACCTATGATGACGGGATTTGGTGGTATCTGCTGGCCTCCTATTGCATGCCTGAGGAAGGAAAGAACCACCACTATCCTTGTGAAGGACGTAAACATCACCAGTACTGCCGGAATGAATGAAAGGAGGCTTAGAACGATAAAGAGATTCATCATGGGGTTATCAATCTCTCTGAGGTCAAAGGCGTTAGCGGTTGCAGGAAATACAGTTGTGGATATGATTACAAAGCAGAAAGTGGAAGCTGCAATCCTTATATCCTTTTTCTGAAAAAATTTCCTGACTTTTGTTAAGTCAGACAATCCAGGCAGTTTAACTGCGCAGGTCATCTTAATCTCCGGATTAGGAAGCAGTGATATGTTTTTATGTTTGCTTATATAATTTGTTAAATGTTTCATTTTCTGACAAGCAGTTCCTTGAAACTTTTTATCTGCTGTATATTGTCCTTGAGTGTTTTGAGTTCGTTTTCAAGGGCACTTTCCGGGATTGTCTTCAGGAGTTTCAGGTCATTGGTTGTAATCCCGACAAGGAGTATCTCTTCACCTGCCTTGATTATTGCTATCCCCTTTCTGGGGCCAAGGTTCAGGTATCCGAGGGTTTTGAGAATTTCCGATCCTGTGCCCGCTCTCTTTTTCATAACCCTTGCCACAACCAGTATGAGGCCGACAATGAATGCAAGTGAAAGTGCTATTTTAAGAGTTTCTTCCATCATTTCAATTGTCTGATCCTTTCCATCGGACTTATGGTGTCTGTAAGCCTTACTCCGAATTTTTCATTAACCACAACCACCTCACCCCTTGCAATCAGTTTGTTGTTGACAAGTATCTCCATCGGTTCTCCTGCAAGTTTTTCAAGCTCGATAACTGAGCCCTGACCGAGTTGAACCAATTCCTGAATGAGCATCTTCGTTTTTCCGAGTTCGACGGTTATCTCAAGTGGTACATCAAGCAGAAAGCTTATATCCCTTTCGGTCTTATCCCTGTTCTCATCTGTCTTCAGTTCGTCGAATTTTGCCTCTTCCGGTTCCTTACTGCCGGGTTGTTGAGTCTCGGTTGTCTTTTCATCCATTTTAGTTGCTCCTTTCATAATTCATTTCAATTGCCCTTGTAATCTTGACTGCCTGGCTTCCCCTGTGATGTCCCGGGGTACAGTAAAACTTTGGCACCCCTTCAACCTTGACGACCAGTTCATCAGCAACCGACTTGCCGAGGGTTATTATATCGCCTGTCTGCAGGTTCAAAACATCCTCGAGTTTTAACTCCGCCCTGTCAAGTTCAACAGTTATATTCACGAAGGATTCGTTGAGTGATTCGACTAATCTTTTAATCCAGCCTTTATCCACGTCTATAGTATTGGCGGTAATTCCGGAATAAAGTTTTTTCTTGATCGGTTCAACAAGTGAGTAGGGAATTCCGAGGTATATCTTTCCTGTCAGGTGTTCCATCTCCACGTGAAATTCCACCTTGATGAGTGTCTCGTTTTGAGGTATTATGGTCACGAATTGAGGGTTTGTTTCAGAGCCTGCAAATTCTGTCTTTACCTCGACAAGCTCAGCCAAAGCGTTTTGAAGATCGCCAAGCGCTATAGCCAATACTTTATTAATGAGTCGCTGCTCAACAGGGGTAAAACTCCGTCCATCTGTTTTTACAGGACTTGCACTATTGCCACCGAAAAAATATTCTACCAGGGCAAAGATAAGAGGTGCTTCAAGGACCATTAGGGCGTGGCCCTTGAGTGGACGGATTTTGAAGATGTTTATGCTTGAAGGCAGAGAAATTATCTTCATAAATTCCTCAAACTTTATGATGGATACGCCCTGGACTGTTACGTCTATGAATTTACTGAGGAAGTTTGAGAGGGAGACCCTGAAAAGTCCTGCAAACCTTTCGTTGACCATCTCAAGTCCCGGCATCCTCCCACGGATAATCCTTTCCTGGCTTGTCAGGTCATAAGTGCGAATCCCGCCGGGGGGATCCTGTGGCCTGGTTTCAACCTTGCCTTCCTTTACGCCCTTTAGCAGGGCGTCAACTTCATCCTGGGAGAGTATATCACTCATTGCATCACAAAGTCGGTAAAATAGATATTTTTAAAGACGTCCCTGCCAACCGCAGCATTTGCCCTCATCAGGAGCTCGTCCTTGAGCTGGAACTTGCCTTCAGGCGTGGATATGGATTCTGCTGTCTTGCTGCTCAGGAGGGTAATGACAGTGTCCCGCAGATGTGGTGTTCTTTCCTTTATGAGTTCCTCATATTTTATGTCTGTCATCTCGAGTTTTAGTGTGACCTTCAGAAACCTTCCCCGGTCGGCGAGGTTGACAACAAAAGGTGAAAGTGGGAAGAGCGCAGGCTGTTCTTCGTTAAGTGTATCTCCTTTTATCGGCACTGCCTTTGTTTCGGTCTTCTTGACCAGGAACTTTGAATAGGCAAAAAAACCGCCGCCACCAAGCAAAACAATGGCTACAACGGCTATTACAATCAGCTTTAATTTGCCCTTTTTCTCCGGCTTTTTTTCTCCGGATTCCTCTTCCTGTCTCTCCTCTTTTTCTTCTGCCATTCATGCCTCCTTTTCGGATGGGGCATTGGTAGTTAACTTATTTGACCTTTGCCCGGTGACTATAGCAATAATCATTAGTTGCTCAAGTATTCAAGGAACATGCCTTTTTAAAATCCCCTTATAAATCAAGGTGATACAGGGGTTTTGTCAAGAAAATGACTTGGATTGTTAGAGGGATGTTGACGGAAAATTGACATTGGTGTGCTAA
>BDTQ01000206.1 GCA_002898135.1 bacterium BMS3Bbin07 | reverse complement strand
CGGCTCATGCCGGCATTACAGCGAATATTTATCGGAATGACGGTTGTTAGGTATAACCTCCCTGCACTGGACATTTTGTACAAGGACCTTATCCAGCGTGATACCGACTCAGACATGGCCTTTGATCATACCGATGCAGTGCCTCCATTGGAATTTAAAGACAGGATAGAACTCCGTGATGTCGTATATTACTATCCCAATACGTCCACACCTGCAGTCAATAAACTGAACCTTGATATCAAGTCTAAAACAACCGTGGGATTCGTTGGAGTTACGGGATCCGGTAAAACGACAACAGTGGATATTATTCTGGGGCTGCTGTCACCAACTAAAGGGCAACTTATTGTTGATGGCACCGAAATTAATCCGTCAAATCTTCGCAGCTGGCAGAAAAACCTTGGATATGTTCCGCAGTCCATTTACCTTACTGATGATACCGTTATGCGCAACATTGCCTTTGGAATTAGAGACAGGGATATTGATAGCAAGGCCGTGGAACGGGCTGCTCAAATTGCGAATCTGCATGATTTTATTATGCATGACTTGCCCGATGGCTATAATACCGTGGTTGGTGAGCGAGGGGTCAGGCTAAGTGGTGGACAACGCCAGAGGATCGGGATTGCCCGTGCACTGTATAATGATCCCAAGGTGCTAATTTTCGATGAAGCAACCAGCGCACTGGATGGAATTACAGAAAATGCCATTATGGAGGCAATACAGAATATTTCACGCAAAAAAACGATTATAATGATTGCACACCGGTTAACTACCGTTCAGGAATGTGATGTAATTTATATGCTCGAACAAGGTAAAGTCACAGCCAGGGGAACTTATTCAGAATTGATAGAGTCAAGTTCACAGTTTCGCAGGATGGCTAATGTCTCCAACCCGGGACCGGCGCTTTGAAAACCCTTCTCAAATATCTTCCATCATTAAGTGAGTATTTTAAAAATCCCGCTTAATCTCCCTTTGCCAAGGGTGGGTTAACAACAACATCCTTATCCTTAACCTGCCCCTGGATTCTTACTACCCGCCCTTTCACCTCAAGCCTCCCCTCTGCAAACAACCTTATTGCATAAGGAAATATCCGGTGCTCATATTCCAATATTCTCTCTGAAAGGCTCTCCTCCGTGTCATCGCAATAGACGGGAACCGCAGCCTGAATTATGACAGGCCCTGTATCCATACCTTCATCAACAAAATGGACGGTGCAACCGGAAATCTTGACGCCATAACTGATCGCCTGTCTCTGGGCGTGGAGTCCCGGAAAGGACGGGAGCAGCGCTGGATGGATGTTCATTATGCTCATTGGAAACAGATCAATAAGAGGTTTTCTTACAACCCGCATAAAGCCTGCCAGCACAACAAGTCCCACACCCCTTTTTACCAGTTCATCCGCAACAGCCTCATAATAAGTATCAGGCGAAGCATAATCCGCAGGCCTCATAACAAGACCGGCAATTCCGTTGTCATCTGCCCGCTTTATTGCATAAGCAGCGGAATTGTCCGTGATAAGGACCTCAACTCTTGCTTTCAGATACCCCGTTTTGACGGCATTGATTATTGCCTGAAAATTTGAACCCCTTCCTGATGCAAGCACACCTATTTTCAACATGGATAACACCCCGGAGCAAAAGTCTTAACGAATAATTTTATTGTAGATCCATCCAATCAGATAACCACTTACCAGGCCATCCAGAAAACCATAGACAAAGCCGATAAAAGTGCCGGCCGGTGTGATTGAATAACCGGGATAGATCGACTCTGCAAGGGCCTGGAGAAAAAGCCTTCCATACCCCGTGTAGTAACTGAGCCCGGTAGTAAAAAAGAGCGCGCCACCCCATACAATTCCAAGCGCCACACCAAGGGCAAGTGGGTTAAGCTTCATCTCTCTCTTCCTGCTTCAAACTCTTGTCATAAAGGGCTTTCTGGCTCAGGCCATACTGTTGCGATATCATCCTTGCAGCTTCTTTTCGCCGCAACCCCTTCTTCATCAATCCCCAGACCTCAGGGATAGCGTCTTCCACTGTAATGCCCTCCACTGCTTTACCCTCAAGCACCAACACATACTCACCTGCGATAACCTTCTGTTGAAGTTCACCGATCAACACGGACAATCTGCCCCTCAATACTTCTTCATTTAATTTGGTCAATTCATGACAGACGGCACAGTACCTGTCTCCAAATACATCATAAATATCGCTTAACGAGTCCAGTAATCTGTGCGGGGCCTCGTAAAATACAATGGTCCTGTGTTCAAGCCTGAGTTCCTCAAGCATCTTCACCCTCATATTATGTTTCGGCGGCAGGAACCCTGGATATACAAACTCCCTTGCGGTTATCCCTGATATTGAAAGGGCTGCAATTATAGCGGAAGGACCCGGCACCGCAATAACATTCAACCCCTCAGCTATTGCCTCTCTATCACCACCTCACCTGGATCGGAGATACCGGGGGTCCCTGAATCTGTAACAAGGGCAACATCCTGACCCTCCTTGAGCCTTGCAATCACTGCTTCCGACCTTGCCTTCTCCCTGGCACCCCAGTAACTGATGAGTTTCTTTGATATGCCGTAACGGCTGAGCAGTTTTCTTGTATGCCTTGTATCCTCTGCCGCTATAACATCAACCTCTTTTAATATCCTCAAGGCCCTTAAAGTTATATCCTCAAGGTTTCCTATCGGTGTTGCAACTATATAGAGTATACCATTCATTTTATCAAGTTTTCGGCCACTCAGAGAAAAGACAAGACAGAAAACTGCAAAAAAGACTGTCAGGACAGAGATAAACACAGATTGTCAGGATTTTAAAATCAGTTTTATTAAATATCTGCGTTTATCTGCGAAAATCTGCGGCCAATGCAGTCTTGATTTCTGTTTTTCAAACTCTGTGTCCCGCTTAAATAATCCTGAATTATTTACTTTAAAAATCTGTCCTTAAACCTGTTCAGCCACGCAATATGGCTCTGCTCCTCATCTATTATTGCGTCAACAATCCCTTTTTCCATATCGGCAACCGCCTTTTTCAAACCAAGAAAATACAGCAGGGTTTCCTTTTCAAAGGCCAGGGCAAATTCAACCGCATCCTGCACACTCTGTATTTCCTTCATCCTTGAAAGGGCCTTGTCTGTTCCGAGAAAGAGCCCCGACTCCACAAAGGCCCGCATATACTCGGAGACATCCTCCCACCCCTCGGGCTCCTCATCACTAACACTCTCCTCCAGCTTTTTAAACCTCTCTTCGTGTATCTGTTCCTTTTTGGCAAGGGTTTCAAAGAGGTCTCTGAGTTCCACCCTGTCTTTAAACCTTTCAGCCATAGAGGAATAAAAATCATACCCCAGTTTTTCAGTCCTTACAGCCTGCTCAACAACTTCCCTGACGGAAAAACCACCTTTTTCCATAACCTATCCCTCCTTCAAATGTTTATTTCTGTAAACGGCTCGCTTTAGCCTCTCCTTTTTCATCACTGTCATTCTCAGACAAATATCTCCTTAATCTCCTGTCTGCACTGATTATATTCCCGGCATCATCCCCTCTCAGCTCCCATGTATAATCACCCCTCGACGTCCTCTTCAGGACAATCCTGACAGGCTTTTTTGGCGTAAGCTGGATAATCTCGGGATTGGCGGTTTTGGTAAAGGGGCCCTTTGAGTCAGAGCTGGTCCGGCTGCACCCGGAGAAGAAGAAGATCAAAACGATAAAAAAGAGCAGAAACCTGAAATCCGGGATTTTAAACCTGCAAGTTTCAATATCTGCCATCAGTAGCTCCTGTATTTATTCGTGATGGGAAACCGTCTGTCACGGCCAAAGGCCCTTGGGGTAATCTTTATGCCCGGAGGCGCCTGCCGCCGCTTATATTCACTCCTGTCAATCATATCAATAACCCTCTTTGTACACTCCACCTCGCAGCCAAGGTTTATAATCTCGTCAAAACTCCTGTCTTCCTCAATGTAGGCCTTAAGGATAGGGTCAAGCACCTCGTATGCAGGAAGGCTATCCGTGTCCTTCTGCTCAGGCCTTAATTCAGCCGACGGCTCCTTCCACAACACCCTCTCGGGGATAAGTGCCTTTCCAGCCTTCTCATTTATCAACTTCGACAGTTTATAGACAATGGTCTTCGGGACATCCTTTATTATTGCAAATCCGCCCGCCATGTCACCGTAAAGTGTTGCATAACCAACAGACATCTCCGACTTATTCCCTGTTGTCAGGACAAGCCATCCAAACTTGTTGGACATGGCCATGAGGAGGTTCCCCCTTATCCTTGCCTGAATGTTCTCTTCTGCGACATTAGGGGGCATGTCTTTAAAAAAAGCGCTGAGTGATTTGAGGTAAGACTGAAATATTTCGTCTATCGGGATCTCCGACATCTCTATGCCAAGGTTTCCTGCGAGCTTGAAAACATCCTCCCTGCTTTCCCCGGAAGTATAAGGTGAGGGCATAAACAATCCTTTTACCCTTTCCTTCCCCAAGGCATCCACTGCGATTGTTGCCACAAGGGAAGAATCTATCCCCCCGCTCAGACCTATCACCACGTTTTCAAAACCGTTCTTCCGCACATAATCCCCTGTACCAAGAACAAGTGCAGAATAGACCTCTTCGATCTCGCTGCAAGGCAATGACGGGCTATATTTGTACTTCACGCTCCTCTGTATAACCCTGTCATGTACAGGCATGATAGAGACGGTATCCTCGTGGAGGGCAAATGCCTCCTGACGCCTTCTCGGATCATGAAGTCTCCTCATGAATACGGCATCGAGGTTCAGGTCTATTATTATCAATTCCTCGTCGAACTGCCTCCCCCTGAAGAGCAGGTTTCCGCACTCATCAAATATCAGGCTATGACCATCAAAGACGAGTTCATCCTGCCCACCAATCATATTCAGATATGCAATGATTACAGAGCTGTCCGAGGCCCTTGTTGAGAGCATTTTTTCTCTGAAACATGCCTTGCCAATATGATACGGTGAGGCATTGATATTCACTATAACCTCTGCGCCTGCAAGTGCCTGCGTCCTTGCAGGACCGTCAGGATACCATATGTCCTCGCAGATATTGACCCCCACAAGGGCATCACCGAGCTTGTAGACCGGGTATTCGTCACCAGCCTGAAAATATCTCATCTCGTCGAAAACACTGTAATTCGGAAGATACATCTTGTGATATACATGGACAACCTCTTTATTGTGTACAATAGCGGCGGAATTATAAATATCGGATGTCCTGTCAACAAAACCCACAACAGCCACTATATCCCCGACTGAACTCCTTATCTCGTCAAGGGCAGACAGGTTATCATCAATAAATTTGGGTTTCAGCAGAAGGTCCTCGGGAGGATAACCCGTAACGGCCATCTCTGGAAAAGCCACTATATCCGCTCCAGCCTCCCCTGCCTTCTGAATATTACGGACAATTTTCCCGGTGTTACCCTCAAGGTCACCAACAGTGGTATTAATCTGTGCAAGGGCCAGTCTTAAAGTTTTCATCCTGGAAATAATTATAGTCTTTAGGTGAGGCTTTTGGCAATTGAAAACCCGCCACCACAGAACAAAAACACCCCCCGTCAGGCTGACATGGAGAATCTGGATACAGCCAACGTTTGGTTAAAAAGAAAGGTTTGTTGTAAAATAGTAATTTGGAATATATCCTGATAAAATGATATTGTTCAATATAGCAATATAGTGACGAAGGATACATGAAGAACTTCCTCAATATACTCAGAAACAAGTGGAATGTGGTTGAAAGGGAACGGGAAATTTCCGACCTTGGCTTTCTGATTCTCAGGGTTATTGTACTTGGAGGAGGATATGGCTGGCTGAATTTCTCACAAATACATGAAGAAAACATCCATGTATTTTCCTCAATACTTAAGTACTTTATTGCATACTGTTTTTTGATTTATCTGCTGTTATTTCTGAAATTTGAAAAAAAAAGGGCCATCTATGTCCTCTCACTGCTCTTCGACCTATCATTTGTTTATCTCCTGACAAAATATTCCGGCGGGTTTGACAGCAGCTTCTTCATCGGCTTTTATCTCCTGACAGCCCTGCACTCTTTCTATTATGGATACCTTTTCGGTCTTGGGGTTGCCGTCATATCAACCATCACTTACATGTTTAGCGGTAATTTTGATTTCACAGCCCTGCACTGGACCGAATTCTCCTTACGTGTATCCTTTCTGTTTCTGATAGCCGTGCCCCTGGGCCTCCTGTCAGAGAAATTGCGAAGGGACAAGGAAGAGATCGAAAAACTTAACAGGGAGCTCCTGAAATCAATCGA
The DNA here is from genome assembly GCA_002898135.1 of bacterium BMS3Bbin07. Classification (GTDB taxonomy): domain Bacteria; phylum Nitrospirota; class Thermodesulfovibrionia; order Thermodesulfovibrionales; family JdFR-85; genus BMS3Bbin07. Next base: position 67 of record BDTQ01000206.1, on the reverse strand, counting down.
CGAACTGAGAAAGTTGCAGCACAAACTCATAGAGGCTGAAAAACTTTCTGCACTCGGCAGGCTCACT
>BDTQ01000205.1 GCA_002898135.1 bacterium BMS3Bbin07 | reverse complement strand
CACTGTCATGATAATGAAATCTCCGGACTCCGCTGCCATTGATTTTGAAAATCTCTTTCAGGGCAAGGTAGTTGATGTAAGAGGGGAAATAAAGCTGTATAACGGAAGGGCTGAAATCATAGTTTACGAGCTGTCCAGGATATCCATAGTGCAGCCCTGATTCTGTGTATAAATCACGGTCATCGGTCATTTCTGCAAGAGGAGCGGGTCTTTGAGCCCTGCCTCTGAAAATCCCTTTTCCCTGAATTTGCAGCTATCACATCTTAGGCACGGTCTGCCGTCAGGTGCAGGGTCATAGCAGCTCCAGGTGAGGCCATAATCAAACCCGAGCTCCGCACCCCGCCTGATTATCTCCCCTTTGGTCAGATACAACAGCGGGGCCAGGATACGGAATTTAATTTTACCCTCAACAGAGGCCCTGGTTGCAAGGTTTGCCATCGCCTCAAAGGCATGGAGATATTCGGGTCTGCAGTCAGGATAGCCGCTGTAGTCCACGGCATTGGCGCCAATAAAAATATCCCCTGCCTCAAGCACCTCCGCCCAGCCAAGGGCAAAGGAGAGGAATATGGTATTTCGGGCAGGGACATAAGTCACAGGAATTGACGATTGACGATTGACGATTGACGATTTGTTGAACTCTAACTTCCGACCTGCGGCCTCAGCCTTGTGCTTCGGCACCTCGCCCTCACCGGTCAGGGCTGATCCCCCTATCTCCCGGAGATCAAAGCGGGTTACAAGATGCCTTTTTACACCCAGGGCTTCTGCCACCTTTTCGGCAGACTCGAGCTCCCTGCGGTGTCTCTGGCTGTAATCGAAAGTGAGGGTATAACACTCATAGCCCTCAGACCTTGCAATCGCAAGGGTTGTGGAGGAGTCTATCCCCCCGCTTAAAAGTATAACGGCTTTTTTCATATTCAGGAATTTCTATCTACTTTATGAATTTTTTATCCGCAGATTACGCAGATTTCTCAGATTTAAAATAAGATCAATATTGTTTCAGAATTCTAAAAAAGAGACCCTGAAATAAATTCAGGGTGACATCTTTTAATAAAGGCTCCTTCTTTCAATGCATTTGTTAAGTTTTGAGTAGTTCGAGTTTAATCTGAGAAATCTGCGTAATCTGCGGATGACTAAGTTTTGTCCTGCTTCATCTCAAAATATATCATCACCGGTATCCGGTTTTCCGTCCGGACCTGCACTGAAGAGTTTGTATCCATTGCCCGTAAGCAGATAGATATAAGGGTTTCCCCATGGATCCGTTGCGTTGTCAACCGGGATATTCTCGGGATAGTACCCTGTTTTTATCCTGTATGATTCAACTGACAACCGGATGAACTCTAATTTATTGGAGGCCTCAAGTCTGTCAACTAATGGAAGGTTCCTGACAGTAGCGGGTGCAAAGGAGACGGCAAAGCCAAGGATTATAAGCAACGGAATAAGGTAAGTCATCACAGCCGACAGGTTTCTCTTTTTTACGGGTTCTTCTGCAACCTCCTTCGCCTCTTCAACGGGGGAAATCAGACCTTTTTCCAGCAATGAAACAAGGGTCTTGGAGATACCGAAATCATCCTTTCCCGAGAGTTCAATTATGGTACTTACATCGTTTTCGCCATCTACGAGATTCAGGGCCTCCTCTTCCTCCTCCGACAGTTCAGCTTCCACTGATTTGTCCACCTTCTCAAAAACAGTGTCAAGAGTGAGTGTGCCCTCGATGATTGACCACTCATCTACAATCCTCAACCCCTCCATGAGCAGATGCTGCGTGTCAAGGGAAATGCCAAGGTTTTTATCGACCGGCACACCCTGGGGAGTGAACTCATAAGTCCCTTTTTTCCATGTAAACATCTGCACGATCTGATCTGTAATCTGGTGAGTAATTATATCTACGAGAATTTCTTTTGGTACAAGGTTCTCCTGAATGAGGAGACTTCCAAGTCTTGTACCACTCTGGGACTGTCTCTGGAGCAAATCTTTCAGCTCTTCTTCCTTGAGGATGCCCTTTTTTATCAGTATATTCCCGATACGGTTCTCCTCGGGTCTCTTGGCTGACCTTGCGGCAACAATATTGCCTTCGTGGAAGTAGATCTTTATGGTATCTACCGGACCTTCAATCTCAAGGATACCTGTTTTTTTCTGGAAATAGATTAGCTGCAGGATATCCGCAAGACCGAACTCCTTTATTGAACCTGTTAAAGCCATCCTTTTTTCAGCCTCCCGATTGTATAAAGATTACCTGACAGATAGGATAATATCAGAATCAGGAAGAGGACAAAAGTAAGCCAGCTATGACTGTAAGGATAAATATTGAACGTAAAGAGTTCAGATAAAATCAGGGCTGAAGCGAAGAAGAGAAAGATAAAGGAAAAAAAGATTCCGCTGAAGACCCTGCCAACGTAAAGCAGCGTTATCCCCGGAATTGTAAAGGCGAGGATATTAAGTATCCTGCGTCTCTTTTTAAGATAATTATGAGTCTTCACAATGGTATCAACCCTTTCAGACGGGTTTGATTCAAAGGATATCATTGACCGGAAACATTCAGTACACATCCCCACCCTGGGAATACGTCTTTCACAGGCAGCACAGTAGAGTTTTCCACACTTTTTACACCTCGTTGCCATTGCAGTCGAATCTCCGGACAGGAAGAGAATAGTTATTAATAGAAGCGAAAAGGCCGTCAATACCAAAGGCCCATTGAGAGAAAAGATATTCACGTCTTTCAATCCCTGCCCCAATGCAAACGAAAGCAGTTCTCTTGTAGATAGTCCCTCTCCCATAAGGGCAAGCGTTTTAGTGTCGTTACGTAATTCCCTGAATTGTGCAATCCTGTCAAAGTCCATATTCGAGGCCTGCTGGAAGTATCTGTCTCCGGCAGCAAAATCCAGCTTTTCCCTTGCCAGCATGCTCAGATTGTAATAGGCCGAGGGGAAAGGCTTAATACTTATGGAAGTCTTGTACATATCCATCGCCTTGTTCAGCCGCTTCATTACCGCATAGCAATTCCCAAGATTAATGTAAAACCTGGGATCCTTTTTTATAGAGATAAGCTGTCTGTATTCTTCGGCAGCAGCCCTGATCCTTCCCTCTCTCTGGAGCGCAAGGGCATAAGAAAATTTCAGAGGCACCTCTTCCTTGTCCTTGAGGGTCTCAATTGCATAGACATTACTTCTGCCTTCATTAACCGCAACAGCAGCCTTTATCTCCGGAGAAGAACTTGCAGAAAGATAACTGTTCAGATATGCAGTTGGCAGGGGGGCCAACATGAGCACAAGAAGCAAGAAGTACCCTGCATATCTCGGCCTTCCTTTCAGGTGCAGGAAGGAGAGAAAGCATAGAGAGGCAAGAAAATAGTATGGCCCGAGCAGAGAGGGAATTAACACAAGGAGATAACCTGCTGTCCTGGTATTTTCCTGTATTTCATGTGCCATGAGCGGTACGTCAAGTGGCAACCTCGTTAAGGCAATAATGATGGGGATAAGTATAAGGGCAATCAGGAGCGCCCCTGATAATATGCCCGTAAGGTTGAAGAACCACCAGAAACTCCTGGGGTAAGCGGCTATGCCCTTAAAGAGATGGTTCAGGGAGTGAAAAAACTTTTGTGGATGTAATGAAAGGGTTTTATCAAAAAGCTCAAAATAAGCGGCAGGGTCATTCGGAGACACCCTGATCGCCTCTTTAATGAGTTTAATGGATTCAGTACCGGACTTCTTCCCGGCTTCCTCCAATAGAAGATACGAGTATGTCGCAGGTGTTATCAGAGCTTCCTTTGTTGGAAGTTCCGCCCCAACTATCCGGGCAAAAAAGAGCTGGGTTAAAAAAAGTAAAAGGCTCAGAAAAAGAACAGCCGTTTTCTTCAAGCACATACCCCCGGGAAGATTTTGACTTACTGTAAGCCGAAAATTTTTACATTATTTTATAGTATTATCATTATATCATTAATTATTTTTTTTTTGTCCAACCCTGGACTCCTTGCCTTGCAGGAGCCTCCTGATATTCTCCCGATGTTTTATGTAAATGAGCAAGGCAAAGAGAACTGAAAGGGACAAACCGGTCAGTCCCTTTTTAAAAAGAATCATGTTCAGGGGTAAAAGGGTAAAGGCGGTAAGTGCACCAAGGGAGGAGTAACGGGATATAAAGACACCGGCAAGCCATATCAGTACCGTGACCAGACCAACATACGGTGCATATATGAGGAGCGCCCCTATCGAAGTTGCAACGCCCTTTCCACCGCGGAACCTGAAAAAGAGCGGATAATCATGCCCTATTACGGCAAATAACCCTGCAAGTCCGGTGTATGGGTCGCCGTATCCCGAGACCTTCATCAGGGCAACTGCAAAGGCCCCCTTCATGAGATCCCCTGTGAGGGCAAAAACCGCCTCCTTCTTTCCGACTGTCCTCAGGACATTGGTAGCCCCTGTATTGCCGCTGCCAACCCGTCTGAGGTCAACACCCCGGGCTTTTGCTATGATAAGCCCAAAGGGAATCGTTCCGGCAATATATGCGACTATCAGTAATACAATGATCATTTTACCGCCTTCCAGAAGGAAACAGTATATTGAAATCCTGAAAAGACTGCAAGCACAAGGGAAACCCAGATAAGGACAACGCCGGGGGCGTAAAGGTTTATGCCGAACAGGCTGTCCTTCAATACCAGACACAGGATGGCAATAATCTGGGCTGTTGTCTTCAGCTTTCCACCCATTTCAGCCGGTATGACGATATTTTTTGACAGGGCAACCACCCTGAGTCCGGTCACCAGGAACTCCCTGACGATAATCACTATGGCCACAAAGGCCGAAAGGCTTCCAAGGTCAACAAGCAGTATCAGTGCCGAGATTACAAGGAATTTGTCTGCTATGGGGTCCATGATAATCCCGAATTTGGTAATCTGCCCGGTCTTCCTTGCAATGTAACCGTCGAGGAAATCCGTCAGGGACGCCAGGCCGAAAATCAAGGCCCCCCAGACCGGATAGTTGGGGGCAAGCACAAGAAAAAATGGTATGGAGACTATGCGGCTGAATGTCAGTATGGTCGGGACATTAAGTCTTAATGTAACCATTAATTATCCCTTCCCAAAACCCTTTTGCCTTAAGAATAAGGTCTGTAATCTCTCTCACTGCCCCCCTGCCCCCTCTGTTTCCGGTCACTATCATTGAAAAAGCCCTCACATCCTCAGATGCATCAGCCACGGTTACAGGTAATCCCACCCTCCTGAGCAGGGGGATATCCACCACATCATCGCCGATATATGCGACCTCTTCGTCCTGCAAGGCGAATTTCCCCTTTATCTGTTCATAGGCGATTACCTTGTTAAAACACTTCTGGTGGATTTCCTTTACCCCCAGTTCATGGGCCCTCCGTTCAACCACCCTTGAATGCCGGCCTGTAATAATCGCAACATCCACCCCCTTGCGTATAAGCAGCTTTATCCCGTGTCCGTCCCGGACATGGAAGGACTTGAGCTCATTACCCTCGTTATCAAGGATTATCCCCCCGTCAGTGAGTACACCGTCCACATCAAGGATGAGGAGTTTTATCTTCCCTGCCGCCTCCAGGATAACGTCTGCTGTAGCCGGCTGAGTACAGGGATTACCCTTAGATGTTGAATCAATCGTCCCCATCTATTCGGTCTCCTTTTTTCATAAAAGTTTGCTTCAGCCTCTGCTGTAAATTAACCCTCACACGATCCCCTTCTTCAGGATATCATGAAGGTGGATTACACCTGCCGGCCTGCTCTCTTCATCCGGCACTATCAGGGCCGTTATGGAGTACTGCTGCATCAGTGAGAGTGCTTTTGCAGCAAGTGTATCCCTGGAAATCATTCTTGGATTCCGGGTCATTACCTCAGCAGCCTTCATCCCGAAAAGCCCAGCCACCCATTTATGCAGCCCGCGCCTGAGGTCACCGTCCGTTATTACTCCCGCCACCTTTGATTCCCCGTTGCAGACTATGGTCATAC
>BDTQ01000204.1 GCA_002898135.1 bacterium BMS3Bbin07 | reverse complement strand
AAGACAGTCAGCACCCAAATCCAGTGATAAGGTAGTGTTAGGAACGATATGACAGACCCTTCACTCATTCTCGTCACGACATTCAGTCCCGCAACAAGTGCGGGAGGCAGTTTTATCCTGCAATAAATGCGGATAAAACTAAAAACCGTTCGGGGTTTATCATATTGCTCCTTTTCTTTGGCATATGCTTTTTTAGCGCTGGATTTGGAAAGTATTTTCATTAAGGGGATACAGCTATGAGAGATTTAAAGCCTTATATTTACACCAACAAGAAATCCGGCAAATGGCATTCCTTCTTCGCCGTAAGGCTGGCTTCCGTTACCGTGTTTGACCCGTCTTCCGGAGATTACAAGGACTTTGCTTTCAAGCTGCTGAACAGGCAGATAGACTTTATCAACAGCCTTGACTGTCCTGAAGACGGCAGGGCATTCGAGTTAAGATTCATATGCCGGCCCGACAGGACGTTACACGTAAGAGGCAGAATCGATATTGTCCTTATCGCAATGGTATCCGATACTGAAAAGGACATATCCCGCAAGAAGGCCGATGATATTTTTCACGACATATGGTCCATGCTTGCCGCAATATCCGATTACTATGAATTTGAATGTATAACAATCAGGGATGATTTCTTATCTGTTTACGACCCCTTTCCTGTTCAGGAAATCGTTGAGATTATGAGAAGAGAGGATATTATTGAAATCGAAACGGCAAAGAGACTGAGAGGCTTCAGCGCGAAGAAAGAATCATATGCCGACAATGAAAACAGGATATATTTTGTCTATCCCTTTATCTGGAGCGCCAATTCCCTGTCAAGGCTGTTCAGCGTTATGCTCTTTCAGGACGCCCCTTGTTTCTTAAGTATATCTTTAAAACCTGTTGACTTTAGTGATAAGATTGAACAATTTTTTATAAAACAGATTGACTTGTGCGAAAAGTATCTTGCTTCAGAGTCCCAGGCAAGATCACCTGTTAATGCAAGGATTGAGTTTATTACAAAAACACTTCAGAGCCAGCTTTTAAGGCTCGAAGACTCGCCGTTTCTCATGAAGATGAGGATTGCCTCTAATGGAAAAGTCCAAAGGGCTCTGATAGATTCCTTTGGCGTGGAGATAACGGAACATGCAGGCTCTCCCGACCTCATCAAAGACTCTAATGACGCGTACGTGTTCTCTGGTGGATACGACTGGCACTGCTTCAGTGATGGACAGGAGAAGAGAAAAGAGATAGAAAACCTGAAACACATGAACTTCGGTCATTATGCCGGCACCCTGGCAGATAAAAAGGACAGCCATGCAAGGTATCTCTTTGATGCAAACCAGGCCAATTGCGCCTTCAGGTTTCCCCTGCCCCGGGTTAACGAATTGCCAGGTATAGAGACGAGATTCTACAAGAAGGTGCTTCCCCCAACGGATGTTCCTACAGAGGGGATTGTAATCGGGAAGAATGTAATTCATGGACAACCCCATTATGTCAGGCTGTCTGAAGACGATCGCAGAAGGCATATGTATGTCGTGGGACAGACCGGTACGGGTAAATCAACAGTGTTTCTGAAGATGATCCTCCAGGATATTGATGATAACAAAGGGGTGGCTGTGCTTGACCCGCATGGAGAGCTTGTCAACGAAATAATGCATAGGATTCCGGAGCGAAGGATAGAGGATGTTATATATGTAAACTTTGAGGACATCAAAAACCCTGTAGCATTCAATATGCTCGAATACCGGAACGAACTGGAGAAGGACTTTGTTGTTGATCAGATGTTCGAGATATTTGACAAGCTCTATGATTTAAAGCGGGCGGGCGGGCCGATGTTTGAGCAATATATGAAGAATGCCCTGTTTCTCATTATGGATGACCCTGATTCAGGAGCAACACTTCTTGAAGTGCAGAAGGTCTTTGCAGAGCCGGAATTCAGGGAGTATAAACTCTCAAAGTGCCGGAACAGATATATCCGTGAGTTCTGGAAAGGTATCGCCTGTAAAGCCGGAGGAGATTCGTCTCTTGAAAATATGGCACCTTACATAACAAGCAAGCTTTCAATGTTTATATACAACAATACCATGCGTAATATAATTTCATCACAGAGATCCTCCATAGACATGAGGAAGGTTATGGACGATGGGAAAATCCTCCTTGTAGACCTCTGTAAGGGAAAGCTTGGCAACATAAACAGCCACTTCCTCGGGATGATCCTTGTTTACAAGATACTAATGGCCGCCCTCAGTAGAAGGGATGTAAAGGACAAAAAAAAACTGAAAGATTTCTACCTTTATGTTGACGAGTTCCAGAACCTTGCTACAGACAGCTTCATCTCCATTCTCTCAGAGGCAAGGAAATACAGGCTGAGTGCTATCCTTACCAATCAGTATTTAACACAGGTCCCTCCGGAAGTCCAAAGCGCCATCATCGGCAATGTCGGCACTATTATGAGCTTCAGGGTGGGGATGGCGGATGCCGAGGTGCTGGAAAGGGAATTTTATCCGGTATTTACAAAATCCGATCTGATGAATTTGCCGAACTGGAGGGTATGTATCAGTATGCTCGCAAGTGGTGAAGCTTTAAGACCATTTGGTATGCAGACCGTATCTGTGGATTCACAAAAGAATCCCAGGACAGAAAAAAAGATAAGAGACCTCTCAAAGAAGAGATATGGAAGGAGACCTGAGGAGATTGAAAGAGAGATAGCTGCACGATGGAACCGCGCGAAAACTCCCAGGGAACAGATTGAAGAATTGCTGAAAGAACAATAGATGAAGACGCTTAATGACGAAGAACTGGTCGCCCTTGTAAAGGATGAAGATTCTGCAGAGGCGTTTGATGAACTATTAAAGAGGTACAGGCCTGTTATATACAGCATTGCCGGAAGGATATTTTATTCCGAACATATTCAACATGCAACAAAATATGAGGCAATCCTTGAGGGTGAAAGTTCTTTAGGGCTTGCCATCATAAACTATGACCGGTCAGAAGGAAAATTCAAAGGGTATGCTGTCAAGTGTATTAAGGGGGCAGTTATAAACTACATAAACGGAAACAAGTCCCTTATAAAACCCCTTGCCCTGCAGCGAAGGCTCCTGAAGGTGAAATCAGCAATTAAAGCCACAACAAACGAAAAAACTTCTGATATCAGTATAACTCCTATAAAAACCAACTTAATGCAAAACTATCCGGACGAGGCTGTTTACTGGGACAAATTCCTTAAAGGCTATATCGTTGATATTGTCAATCATCGTGATGATATAGCCCTTGACAGTCGGTTGAAAGGCGGTATGAGTGTGCACGAAGTGGTAAAAGATTGCAAAGAAACAGGCAGTGCGGTTGAAAGAAAGGAGATCTCAAGAGGGATTTCCCGGATATTAATGGATGCGTGGCTGAAGGTTATTAAAAAAGAGATAAAAAACGGTAACAAAAGGAGGCTGGAAATTTTATATAGGTACTATGTAAAGGGTGACTCTTCTGAAGAGATAATACATTGGCTTGACAGCTCAGGACTTAACGGATACGATCTTTTCAGGCAGGCCAAAAGCAGGGGGTTCAGACAGTTATGTGAAAAATATAAGCATATATTCAGGAACATGGTTACATACCTGAACAGAATGTTTAACCATATCTTTGTCGGTGATGAGACGGAAAGTTTTTGTGATGAACTCAAAGTTTTTCTCCAGACACTTGCAGACACCGGTATTCTGACAGAGGGTTACAATGCTCAATCCTGAAGAGAAAAGGCAGGAAAGAAAAAAGCTTGAACAACTTGAAGATCTCCTCTTTGAGAACTTTGAAAGTGCAAAGGAAGAGAGAGAAGAAATCATTTGCACATCGGTTGAAGTCCTTAAAACAGGGGATGAGGATGCCAGATGGATGGCTGTTGGCATCCTTGCAGAGACCGGAGATGAAAGAATTGTTCAGCCCCTGATTGAGGCGCTTTTCTCTGACCGCTCCCCACAGGTACGGGC
>BDTQ01000203.1 GCA_002898135.1 bacterium BMS3Bbin07 | reverse complement strand
CATATGATTTACCATTGGGGGAAAGACCTTTGCCTTCATGAGGGTTTCAGCCACGGTTTTTCCCTCCGACACATCTGATCTTACCGCATATATCGCCTTTTCAATAACCTTGTTTCCGGATGTCTTGGCCGTAATGTCCAGTCCGTCAAGTATGGGAACTCCGCTGCTTACAAGTGTTCCAAGGGTCCTGGTAAATTTTGCAATTGCTGTTTTCTGCAGGAGAACTCCAAAAATCGGAAGATGCAGGAGGATCTTGTCGGTAACATACTTGCCCTTTTCCGTTCTCCTTATCTGGACAATAAAGATAGCTATGGCAATTATAACACCCAACACAACAATCCCGCCTATCCCGCTCAGGAAATCACTCATTGCAACAACAATCCGTGTAGGCAGCGGAAGCGTCCCCCCTAACTGGGCAAACATCTGTGTGAAGGTAGGAACAACATAGATCATTATGACCGCTATGACGAGCACTGCGATTGCCGTAACCACCGCCGGGTATATCATGGCGCCCTTAACCTGCTTCTTCAGTTTCATCGCCTTTTCAATATAGGCGGCAAGCCTGTTGAGGATTGTATCCATTATACCACCCGACTCACCTGCTGCAACCATATTTACATAGAGTTCACTGAATATACGTGGATGTTTCCTCAGGGCGTCGGCATAGGTGGAACCTGCCTCAACATCCACCTTTACCTGGGCGATAGTCTTTGCAAGCAACTTGTTTTCTACCTGGCTTGAAAGTATCTCAAGGGCCTGCACAAGCGGCAGACCTGCATCGATCATGGTGGCAAACTGTCTTGTGAATACAACCAGGTCCTTATCCTTGATGCCGCCTATATGAAAACCTAAACCTCTTGTCTTTTTCTTTTCAGCAACAGCCGTTGGTATGAGATTATTGTTCCTGAGTTTGGCAATCACCTCTTCCTTTGAAGAGGCCACCATCTCTCCTGACTCAATTATACCCTTCGGGTTTTTGCCTGACCATTGAAAAACTGTAGCCACCGTACCCCTCCTTAATCAAACAAGGATTATAAATGTTACTCAAAACAGAAATCCTCCTTATTTATCGTTTTTTTCCTGCCATATACTTCTCCTTCGGCGTATAACCGCCTTTCTGCATCATGGTAATGAGTTCATCCGGCACTGTAGAACGTGCAAGTACATCCTCATAACTTATATGTCCCTTTACATAAAGCTCATATAACGATTGATTCATTGTCTGCATCCCGAATTTTGCCTGTCCGGTCTGCATCATTGAGTATACCTGGTGAACCTTATCCTCCCTTATCAGGTTTCTGATGGCCGGAGTTGGAATCAGTATCTCAACAGCAAGAGCCCTCCCCCGTCCGTCTTTTCTGGGGATGAGCTGCTGCGCTACAATGCCTTCAAGTACAAAAGAGAGCTGCACCCTCACCTGGTCCTGCTGATGGGGGGGGAAGACATCAATAATACGGTTTATTGTCTGTGCCGCCGAGTTGGTGTGAAGTGTGGCAAGGGTCATATGCCCTGTTTCAGCAACCCTGAGCGCCGATGAAATAGTCTCAAGGTCCCTCATCTCTCCAATTAGTACAACGTCGGGGTCCTGTCTCAGGATATACCTGAGGGCGTCATGGAAGGTTGCGGTATCCGATGTTACCTCCCGTTGATTAACAAGACAGCTCTTGTGTGGATGCAGATATTCGATTGGGTCTTCAATTGTTATTATATGTTCATGCCTTTCTGAATTTATCCTGTCTATCATGGCGGCAAGGGTTGTGGTCTTACCGGAACCCGTTGGCCCTGTAACAAGGATAAGACCCGAGGATTTTTTCACCAGCTCATTGATCACCTCGGGCAACCCGAGATCCTGAAATGTCTTTATATTGAAGGGGATGGTCCTGAATGCCCCTGCCACTGCACCTCTCTGCATAAATATATTTGCCCTGAACCTGCTAACCCCCTTGACTCCAAAGGAGAGGTCCAGCTCATTATGCTCCTCAAACTTGTGCTTCTGGGCATCTGTCAGGACGCTATAGCAGAGCGTCTTTGTCTCAGCAGGGGTCAGGGGCGGGTGATCAATAGGGGCAAGTTTTCCGTCGATTCTTAATCTCGGAGGACTGCCTGTAGTAATATGCAGGTCTGACGCCCCCTGCTCAATCAAGGTTTTTAAGAAATCATAAAGTGTAGCCATACTGAATCGTCTCCTTATTCCCGCATATTTAGTTTCGTGTTATTTTAGAACTTTTTCATATCTAATCACCAAAGGTGACCCTCAACACCTCTTCAATACTTGTAACTCCGGCTTTTATCTTGTTTAACCCGCTTCTCCTGAGTGTGTTCATTCCAAGCCTTATGGCGAGTTTCTTGAGTTCCTGTGCAGAGGCCCCCTCCAGTATCAGTTCTTTTATTTCGTCCTTTACAGGCATTACTTCATAGAGCGCCACCCTTCCCTTATAGCCCGAGTTGTTGCACTCCGGGCAGCCCTTACCCTTAAAAACCTTGATATTCTTTATTTCCTCTTCACCAAACCCGAGTTTTAACAATGCCGACTCGGAATGTTGCTCCTCAACCTTGCATTGCGTACATATCTTTCTTGCCAACCTCTGGGCGAGCATGAGAATTACCGAGGAGGATACCAGAAAGGGTTCTATCCCCATATTCAGAAGTCTCGTTATGGTACTTGGAGCATCATTTGTATGCAGGGTGCTCAGAACAAGGTGACCTGTCAGTGCTGCCTTAACGGATATCTCCGCGGTCTCAAAGTCACGAATCTCACCCACCATTATAATATCAGGGTCCTGCCTCAGGAACGACCTCAGGGCAGATGCAAAGGTGAGGCCTATATCCTCTTTTATCTGCACCTGATTTATGCCGTGGAAGTTGTACTCAACCGGGTCTTCGGCTGTCATTATATTATCCCCGGGTTTATTGAGATGGTTGATGGCGGAATAAAGGCTTGTTGTCTTACCGCTACCCGTGGGACCTGTAACGAGCACCATGCCGTAAGGTTTTTCAATGGCCTCCATGAAGTCCTTTAACTGCTCCTTCTCAAACCCGAGCTTGGTCATATCCACCTGGAGGTTTGACTTGTCAAGTATCCTCAGGACGGTCTTTTCTCCAAAGAGGCAGGGCAGGGTAGAGACACGGAAGTCTATCTCCTTCTTCTTTCCCAGCTTTAGTTTAATGCGCCCATCCTGCGGCAGCCGTCTTTCAGCAATATCGAGTTTTGACATGATCTTTACCCTTGAGGTCATGGCATTCTTTATCTTTACCGGGAGGTTCATAACTGAATACAGCACACCGTCAATCCTGTATCTCACTCTCAATGACTTCTCATAGGGTTCAATATGGATATCACTTGCGCCTGCCTTTATGGCATTGACAAAGATACCGTTAACAAGCTTGACGATCGGGGCTTCAACCTCCCTTACGACCTCATCATCTTCCCTCTCATCAACTGCCTCAATGGTGTCCAGGGCACTGCCGACAATCTTGTCAAACTCTTCCACATCCAATGTCGGCGACTCCTCCTCCGACAAAATGTCCTCAGCTTCTTCATCCACATCGATATCTGTTAATGAAAGGTCCTGTGACTGGATCATCGATGAAGATGCCGAAGACCTGCTCTTTATGAGGCCGCTCCCCTTGCCCGCGTAATATTTTGATATTGCCTTAATAATGGATTCCTCTGTGGCAACCACCACTTCAACATTGTATCCGGTCATAAACTTCATGTCATCTATGGCAAATATATTTGATGGATCTGCCATGGCCACAGTCAGTGTGGCGCCTACCCTTGCAACAGGGATTATCAGGTACTTCTTTGCCATCTCTGCCGGGATGAGTTTCAGTACAGATGGGGCTATTGTATAGTCGGAAAGGTTTATTGAGGGTACGCCAAACTGTTTACTGAGAAAAGAGACAAGCTTTTCTGTAGTAATATAGCCAAGTTTTACGAGTTTTGACCCAAGCCTGCCCCCCTCTTTTTTCTGTAAGTTAAGGGCCTCCTGTAACTGGTCCTCTGTTACTAAGTTAGCAGCAAGTAAAAGTTGTCCAATCTTTGCAGCCATTAGAAATAAAATAACATAATTTCAAATAAAATGGAAGGGGGGTACATAATACAGGCCGGGAGAATTGCAAATAATACACTTTGATAGTATCATTTAAATATGGGAATAATAGCATCCGTAGAAGGAAGTACAGTTGATGTTGACTTCCCCGGCAATAACCTGCCCGCAATTAATGAGGCACTCCTTATTGAGGGGGACAGCAGATTAATACTCGAGGTTCACAGACATTTAAGCTTATCAACGGCAAGATGCATAGCCCTTTGTGCCACCTTCGGGATCAAGAGGAATATGAAGGTGGAGAGGACGTTCAACCCCCTTGCCGTACCCGTGGGGAGGGAAACCCTTGGAAGGATAATCAATGTGCTTGGCGCTCCTATCGACGGTCTGGGGCCCCTTAAGTCGAAGCTCTCCTTTCCGATTCACAGACCATCTCCCCGTCTCTCCGAACAGTCAACCGGAACCGAGGTGTACGAAACAGGCATAAAGGTGATAGACCTCCTTGCCCCCTTTGTAAAAGGTGGAAAAGTCGGGCTCTTCGGGGGTGCAGGTGTTGGGAAGACTGTCCTGTTGATTGAATTCATATACAAGGCAGTTCGGATACACTCGGGTGTCTCCATTTTTGCAGGGGTTGGGGAGAGGGTGAGAGAGGGGCATGAGCTTTACGAGGAGATGAAGAGGATGGGGGTGCTGGAGAATTCAATCCTTGTTATCGGGCAGATGAACGAGGTGCCGGGCATAAGGTTCAGGGTAGCCTTGACAGCCCTCAGTATTGCTGAGTATTTCAGGGATAGAGAGGAGAAGGATGTGCTTCTTCTGATAGACAATATATACAGGTTTGTCCAGGCCGGTTCGGAACTCTCTACCCTCCTTGGCAGAATGCCTTCAAGGGTTGGGTATCAGCCAACTCTCTCTTCCGAGCTTTCCGAACTTGAGGAGCGTATAACCTCTACCGAGTCCGGTTCCATCACGTCTGTCCAGGCAATCTATGTGCCGGCTGACGACATTACGGATCCCGCTGTAACCGCAGTAATGCCACACCTGGATACAACGGTAATATTATCAAGGGATATAGCGGCAAAGGGCATATATCCGGCAGTGGATGCCCTGCAGTCAAGGTCAAAGATGCTTGATCCCGATGTGGTAGGCTACAGCCACTATGATGTGGCAAGACAGGTCAGGGAAACGCTTGCAAGGTATAATGAACTGCAGGATATCATAGCAATGCTCGGAATAGAAGAATTGTCCCCGGAGGACAGGCTGACTGTAACGAGGGCAAGAAAGCTTGAAAGATTTCTCACCCAGCCCTTCTTCCTCACAGAGTCTTTTACCGGAAGAAAGGGGAGACACGTAGCATTGCGGGACACGATAAGGGGCTGTAAGGAGATACTTTCAGGGACATATGACGATGTTGATGAACAGGCATTTTACATGATAGGCGGGATTGAAGAGGTTGTGAGGTGAAGACCTTCCGGTTCACGGTGATTACGCCAATGAGCATTATCCTTGACGAGGAGGTCGGTTTCCTGAGGGCTGAGGACTCAACCGGAAGCTTTGGCATACTGCCGAACCATACGGAATTCATTACAATCCTTACCCCTTCGGTCGTAATTTACAGGATTGGGGAGAGGGAGGGATATCTTGCTGTAAACGGAGGGATATTCAGGTTTGCATCAAATGCTGCAACCCTCAGCACAAGGATTGCCGTATCAGGTGATTCCCTTGACACATTAACTGGAGTAATCAACGAGAGATTTATGTCGATAACAGAAAGGGAAAAAGCCCTTTACAGGTCCCTGAAGCAGATGCAGCAATCATTTTTGAAGAGGATAGCGGACATTGAAAGAGAATCAGGATAAGGAAGGTCAGGAGGACAGGAAAGAGGAGGCGAAGTTTCTCTCCAGGGTAGAGGCACACTCCTGGCTTCTGAAGAGGTTCAGGGGAAAGGGCATATTCTGGCAGTCAGTTGCAGCCCTTGGGGTGGTTGGCTGGATGATTGCCCTTCCTGCTGTGGCCGGCACCTTTCTGGGCAAGTATCTTGACCGCAGGTTTGGTGAAACCGGCAGTATATCATGGACCATCACACTTATGCTCCTTGGCCTTGCCCTGGGTGTATATTCTGTGTGGAGGTTCCTCTTCTACGAAAGACACTGAAAAATTGATTGATTCACCAGGGGGGCAGTGTACTGTCCCCCTTCTTTTAATGAACAGGGCCGGACGAGAGGAGCTTTCCTATCTCATCCATTATGACGGCATGAGATATACCCCCGTGCAGAAAGGGGCTCCCGTTTATAAGGATTACCGGAAGGGTTATCAGTCCATGACTCAGCATCTCTCGTATTTCAATAAACCTGCCCTCATCCTCAAGAAAGAGGTCAATGTATTCAACATGGACCATGCTTGGGTAATGAAAGTCCAGTGAGTTCTGAAGTTCCTCGGTAATTGCCTGATTATTAACCGACTCATCAATCGATGAGTCGCTGAAGAGCACATCCTCAAAAGGATTATCCAGTATCTGTATAAATATTCTCTGTAGCATATATTATAATTATTGAGGTCAGGTCTCAACCGCTACCTCTAATTACCCCCTTTTATTCCGGTTATCTCAACCAGTTCGTTGTCAATCAGTCTTGCCTTGCCTATCCTGATGGCTATGGCCA
>BDTQ01000202.1 GCA_002898135.1 bacterium BMS3Bbin07 | reverse complement strand
AATTTCAAGGACACAGCGTTTACCCATCTTGGTTCCTGCTGCAGAAAGGATTGTCCTCATGGCCCGCGCTGTTTTTCCCTGTTTTCCTATTACCTTGCCAAGATCACTCTGAGCCACTCTGAGTTCAAGAACAGTGGTTTTTTCACCTTCAACTTCCTGTACAACGACCTCTTCCGGTCTGTCAACCAAAGCTTTAGCCATAGATTCCACTAATTCTTTCATCTTCTGCTACCTCCATCAGATTGATTCGGCTGCCTACAGGCCAGCCTTCTGTAATAGCCTCTTGACCGCATCAGTCGGTTGCGCACCACGCTGTAACCAGAACCTGGCCTTTTCCGTGTCAATCTTTATTTCAGAGGGGTCCTTCATTGGATTATAAAAACCCACGATCTCAATAAAGGCTCCGTCTCTTCTGGTCCTTGAATCTGCAACAACAACTCTGTAAAAAGGTCTCTTATGAGCCCCCAACCTTGTTAACCTGATCTTTACCAACTACTCACCTCCTGCATCTGAACTATATTTAGCATACCGGCAATCGGGTATACAACCTTAAAATTTTAATATACTTGATAGTGGAAAGTAAACCCCGCCCCATTTAAAAGGGCATCGGCATACCCCTGAATCTACCTTTTTTACCCTTCTTGCCTTTAAACATCTTCAACATCCGCTTCATCTCCTTGTACTGCTTCAGCAACCTGTTTACATGGGTAACGGTTGTGCCGCTTCCAAGGGCAATCCTCTTCTTTCTGCTGCCGTTCAGTATATGGGGATTTCTTCTTTCACGCGGGGTCATGGAGCTTATAATGGCCTCTATCCTTGAAAACTCCTTCTCATCCACCTGCACACCCTTCAGCTGTTTACCCATGCCGGGTATCATGGAGAGGAGGCTCTCTATCGACCCCATTGACTTTATTTTCCGCAACTGCTCCCTGAGATCTTCAAGGGTAAAAGTCTCATCAGTAATCTTCTTCTGAAGCGCCTCAGCCTCTTTAACATCAACCGCCTCCTGGGCCTTCTCGATAAAGCTGAGGACATCGCCCATCCCGAGGATTCTTGATGCAACCCTGTCAGGGTGAAAGGGCTCTATCATGTCTATCTTTTCACCGACACCGATGAACTTGATGGGTTTGCCGGTTACAGCCCTTATCGACAGGGCAGCGCCACCCCTTGCGTCTCCATCCATCTTTGTCAGTATTATACCGTCTATGCCCGTCTGCTCATTAAAACTCTTTGCAACAGTAACGGCATCCTGTCCTGTCATGGCATCAGCCACAAAGAGGACCTCATCCGGCTTTACCGCGGCCTTAATACCCTCGAGTTGACTCATCAACTCTTCATCAATATGGAGCCGTCCTGCGGTATCTATTATAAGTATATCCCTCGCATCCAGCCGTGCCTTTTTCAGGGATGCACTGGAAACTGCTACAGGGTCTTTTTCATCCCGGGCGGAGAAGACAGGAACGTCAATCTGGGCCCCTAATGTGGTCAACTGATCAATTGCAGCAGGTCTCTGCAGGTCTGCAGCCACAAGCATGGGTCTCCTGCCCTGTTTTTTAAACAGATTGGCAAGTTTTGCCGCAGTCGTTGTCTTACCGGAACCCTGAAGACCGATCATCATGATTACTGTCGGGGGATTTGGAGCGAATAATATCCTTTCATTCTGACTGCCGAGGAGCTCGATCAACTCCACATGAACGATCTTTACGACCTGCTGACCGGGGGTTAAACTCTCAAGGACCTCCTTACCTATGGCCTTTTCCCTCAGACGGGCGATAAAATCCTTGACCACCCTGAAGTTAACGTCAGCCTCCAAGAGGACGAGCCTCAGCTCTCTGAGGGCAACATCAACATCCTCTTCCTTTAAAAACCCCCTGCCCTTGAGCTTTGAAAATACAGCTTCTAACTTTTCACTTAAAGAGTCAAACATCTTCCCTCACTAACCTAAAAACCGGTCAATTTTTGCCTTGAGTTGGGGTTTTGGAACGGCCCCGACAATCTGCTCAACCTTCTCGCCATCCTTGAAGAACATAAGTGTGGGGATACCCATAATCTTGTATCTGCTGGCAATGTCAGGGTTTTCATCAGTATTCAATTTACAGACCTTGACCTTACCTGCATATTCCTTGGCTATCTCTTCAACAGTAGGTGCCACCATCCTGCAGGGACCACACCATACCGCCCAGAAGTCCACCATTACAAGCCCTTTAAACCCCAACACTTCCTGATCCCAGGATGATGTGGTTACTTCTATAACGCCCTCAGCCATATGAACCTCCTGTCATGAATTTTTATAAGTATCTTAAATAGTTAATCAAGTTATTATATTTTTCGGAAAAAGAATTTGTCAAATAAGTTCAGAATATTTTCTTCAGTGTTGCTTCCAGTTCATTGAGTTTAAATGGTTTTTTAAGTGTAAGAACCCCCTTGCTTCTGAAATCATTATCCATTTCAGGTGTAATATAGGCAGAACAGACTACAATATGAGGCCTTTTGCTCTTTTTGCAGAGTTGATCCACCAGAATCGAGCCATTGCCTTCGGGCATCTTCAGGTCGGTAAAGACTATATCAAAATCAAAGTCTTCTTTCCCGGTAATAGCCATGGCATCATTAATATTTGATACCGAGGTCACCTCATAGCCCCACCGCTTCAGTGCCCTCTCAAGAAACCACCTTACAAGCTGCTCATCATCAACCACAAATGCTTTCATATCTCTCCCTACAGGACAATCTCTGTTTGTAATCCCGGATAACCCTGCCTCTTTTTACATTCAAAAACCGGGCTAAGACTCTCCTCCATCAAAGAGGCCACCCTCTTGCATTCTGTATTTTAACTTATCTCCGGTAATATTCAGAAGCCTTGCAGCCCGAACCTCGTCTCCTCCAGTCATCTCAAGCACCCTCTTAAGCAGTTTTTTTTCGATTTTTTCGATATCCACACCACCGACCGGTATATTTATCTCAAGCTCCCCTGAGCCGGACCGGCCAACTATGCAGTCAAACCCCTCAAAACCATTCTGCAGGGATAACTTGCCCCTCAGCCGGCTCACCTCTTTTCGAAGCACCACGGTCTCAAAAGCCTTTTTTATAAGGATATTCAGTTTGTCCATATTAAAAGGTTTCTCAACAAAATCATAGGCCCCCATCCTGACAGACTTCACAGCAGTCTGAATATCACCATAGGGTACGATCATCACGACAATGGCATCCCTGTCAATCTCCTTTATCCTCTCAAGTACGGTCATACCGGATATATCCGGCAGATGGATATCAAGAAGGGTAATATCAGGGCGCTCCTCCTTATACAGGTTCAGGCCCTCTATCCCCTTTTCTGCAGTAATAACAGAGCAGCCCTCCTTTTCGAGGTTCTGCTGCAGGGACCATCTCAGGAGTTTTTCATCATCTATTATTAATATCCTGGCCTGCTTCAAGGAATCTCCTTTCACAACTATACCCCGAATCCATAACGGTTAATCGAGGCTTTTATCTCCATCTCCCGGTATAGTCTTAGTTTACTCCATGTATCCACTATCCCAGGGTTCCATAACTGTGAAGACCGGACAGCAACAGGTTAACACCGAGATATGTAAAGACCACGGTAACAAACCCCACAACCGCAACCACGGCCACCTTCCGCCCCTTCCAGCCCCTCATAAGGCGGGCATGCAGGTAAAAGGCATAAACAAACCATGTAATGAGTGACCACGTCTCCTTGGGGTCCCAGCTCCAGTATACACCCCAGGCCTGATCAGCCCAGATGGCACCAAAGATGAGCCCTCCGAGGGTAAATATGGGAAAACCAACCGCTATGGTCTTATACGTCAGTTCATCGAGCAGGTCAGTGGTTATACTGAAGGCAGCTACTATCCTCTTTAACAGATAGCCGTATCTCCAGACCAGGGCAATAATAACTACAGAGCCTATCCAGCTTGCCAGTGATACCGCAGCCGAAGCACTCTTGAAGGTTGCCCTGAAGAGGTAGCTCTTTATTACCTCGGAATTAGTAGCCAGAACGTGATACTTAATGAAATCAAGACCCATGGCCGCAAACAGGACAATCAGGGCACCAAGTGAAACCGTCCAGAAGATATAGGCCGGCTCACTCCTTTTTTCAGTCTTCTCTATCAGGTACATAAGTGCCGTGCCAAAGGAGAGGCCGAATGCGGCATAGGCGATAAAGCTCATCGTGACATGGGCAAGGAGCCAGTTGCTCTGAAGCGCGGGCATGAGTGGCTGTATTTCCTTTGACATGCCCGTCATCTCTATAAAGGCAAGCGCCAGGCCTGCCACCGGGGTAATAAAGGCACCAAAGGAGCGGTTCCTGTACTTAAACTCGATAATAAGGTAGCCAAGAATGAGGCACCACACAAAAAATATAAGGGATTCGTAGAGGTTTGAGATAGGCGGCCGCCAGAAACTCCTCAACCCCATCTCATAACCCTCAACCCACCTCATCAGAAATGCAGCGGTCTGAGCCACAAAACTCGCCACAGTTATACCTGTGGCAACCACCCCGATCTGTCCCTTTCTGAAAACCAGATATGTAATGTATGCAACCATTGACAGCATATACCCAATAGTTGCAATACCAAAGAGCACCGAACTATCCATCTGCTCCTCCTGACAAGCCCGCTATAAACCTTTCAATCTTTCTTTCAAAAGACGGTCTGTTCTTACTTGCCGTGGCAAGCACTGTAACCTCACTGAAAGTACCCTCTCGCCTGACCAGAATCCAGATTCTCCTGTGGCTCATGAAGAAGGCTATGTAAAGGCCCAGTGTCATTATACCACTTCCAAGATAGACCAGCCATACGCCAGGGTCCTTTCTGACCTGCAAACCTGTATATTGAACACCCCAGTAGTCTACAAACTCAACCATATAGCCGTCAGGGAGACGCCATGTTGCAGGAAAACGCCTCAGTATCCACCCCGCATACTTTTCCTTGCCCCCCTCTGAAAAATCTATGTAGACAGCAGGATTGTTCATCATATCCGAATACGTAAAGGTCTTCCCGGAATTATCCATGGCAAGGGCAGGACTGAAATCCTTTATTGTACCGACTATCTCTGTGCCGGGGATGACAAAGGACTCACCTAACATCCTGTTGACGGTCACTGCCTTGCCACTGCTGCCCCTGATTTTCAGAATAAAATAACCCTGTGCATCGGGAACCATTCCATAATTTGACTGGTAAAACGTATAACCCCCATACCTGAGTGGAGAGTTCACCTCCACAACCTTTTTCAGGACCTCTTTTCCGTCCCTGATAACAGTAAGCCGGCTTCTGTAGACCTTCGGCATATCCGACATATCATAGAACTCAACATCAAAGTCATCACACCTTATGGTAAAGCCGAGCTTATGCTCGGTATCATCACCTGCATATGCAATATCAGAGGCGTAGCCCTCCTGAATGGGCAAATAGCCCTTGAAACCAAAGAATATTCCAACCACCGCACCCAGCATAATGACAATGATGCTGAGGTGTGTTAGATAAACACCGAACCTTGAGTACCTGCCCTTCTGTGAGTAGAGCTGGTAACCTCCCTCCTCCATGGCGCTGTCATGGGCACGGAACCCCAGGGATTTAAGAGCCCGCACGAGTTTTTCCCTTACAGCCTCAGGGGCTCCCTTAAGGTGCACGTTCTTTCGTATGGGGACGGTCCCGGCCATCAATGGAGTGAGCGGTTTCAGAGGTTCTCTGACGAGTCTCCATATACGGGGAAGCCTGTCAAGAGAACATATAATGAGGTTTGCTGAAAAGAGGGCAAGAAGGGCTACGAACCACCATGAACGGTACATATCCATAAAACCGAGGGTCTCGAAAAACCTGTATGCTGAAGGGGCAAGGGAATCTCCGAAGAGGCGCTTCAGGAGCATCATGTTCTTTTCAGGCTCTCCTCCCTGCTCAATAACAGTACCAACTATGGAAGAGAGGGCTATAAGGAGAAAGAGCACGGCAGCAAGCTTTATCGATGCAAATAAATCCCATATCCGGTCAATAAAGCTCTTTTTCCGTTCTGTCATATACTCCTGATCTCCTCTTGACTCACCTTGTTAATACTAATATTTTCCATAAACTTCTAACAAGTAAGGGCCTCCGTTCGTCAAAATCAACCACTTAAGAGCTTGTGGCTAAACCCTTGTTTTGTCACCCTGAACTTAATCATTGTCATGCTGAACTTGATTCAGCATCTCTCCGTTTCTGTATTTATTTACCAGGTTAATATCAGGAAACAGGAAAAGAAACACACCCCTTAATCCCCTCTTGATAGAGGGGAAAATCCTGACAATCCCGGCCTCACCGGAAGGAACGGAACGAGGTAATGGGCGGTGAGCAAGCATGTAACTCCCCTCTAAAAAGAGGGGGCAGGGGGTGTGTAAAAAGCATGGAAGTGTGTAAAGGGGCTAAGACAGGTATTGCCCTGAGGATCAAACTTCTATCTTCCCGCCATGGAATTGACCCATAAATGCTGCAAAAACAAAAATGGGAATGTATCGAAAATCAAGATGTGAAAATACCCGCAGAAGGAATATGGCAGGAATGGGGATGTGTATATACATAAACCACTTGAAGGAGAACTTCCTTGCCCTCACCCGGAGAGAGCCAAAGGGAAGATTAAGCAGATAGGTAAACAAAAAGAGTCCTGCTACAAGTGCTACCCTTGATTCTGATAATATATCCATCATAATCACTGTCCAAAACAAGGTAAAAAGTGTACTGACTGACTTGCCATATCCCGTAACCCGCAAATCATCAGTCAAAAAGCCTCACCAGTTGTTCAGTCTTCTTCTCTATGCCCTTTGTCAGGTCTTCCTGTTCCTTCCTGTACCTGTAAAGCTCATCAGCTATATCCAGAGCTGCCAGTATTGCAGCCTTAAGAGGTACGGTGTTTGGCCCCTTATCGTAAATCTCCCTGATTCTTTCGTCAACAAACCGGGCAAGTTCCTGGATATGCTCATCAGAAGCGTCACCCTTAATCCTGTATCGTTGCCCCAGTATGTCTACCTCAACACTGCCCATTTACCCTCACTGTTTATCATATCGCTTCCAACAACCATACATCTCTGGATTCAGTCAATATTATAACTCTATGCTTTCCAGTTCGCTGAGCAACTCCTCGATCTGCCCCTTTACCGACGTCTTTTCC
>BDTQ01000201.1 GCA_002898135.1 bacterium BMS3Bbin07 | reverse complement strand
TTAGCTTGCCAGCTTGCCAGCTTGCTCGCCTGCCAGCCTGTGCTATAATGAAGGGGATGACTTACTCGGAGGCAATAAAGCAGGGCTTTAAAGTTGCAAACCGTAACTGGCAACTTGTGCTTGTCAGGATTGCACTGACGGTGCTGAGCTGTATAGGGTTTTTCTTCATAGTGGCAATCCCTCTTGTCATTGCGTTATTAATAATAGGGATCAGCCCTGTGTTCCTCTCCCGGATTGAAAGTTCTCCTGATATCCTCCTGACCCAATACTTTGGCATAGTAATCGTTGGCGGTCTCCTGTTGCTCATTTACATACTCATTGTGTCTTCAGTGGGGCTTTATGCCTTTGCCGCTGCTGCAGGAACTATTGCACGTACTGTCAGGGATGAGTCTCAGAAATTCAGCATGAAAGTCTTCTTTGAAGAGGGAAAGAGGCTCTTTTCTCCCATGCTCGGGTTTGTCAGTATTATGGGGCTTTTTGCCATAGGCATAATCCTGTTTTATGGAGCCTCGGGTGCGCTTGTTGCAGTTGCAATTACATATGCAAAGTCGCAGTCCCTGTCTCTCTCCATGTTCCTGGGCGTCTTTTTTGCCCTTATAGGTGTTATTGCAGGGTTTTTCATCTTCTTCGGTCTTCTCTCCCTGACTGTTTATGGCCTGGCTGCCATCAGCCTGAAGGGCTCAAGGCCGGTTGCTGCTGTAAAAGAGACAATAAACTATTTGTTGAAAAACCCATCGGCCTTCTATCTTTACGCAATAATGGCCTCTTTCTATATAATCTTCAGCCTCATCCTTGCATTGGCAGGGTTGCCGCTGAAGGCCGTTCCCTTTATCGGGTTGATCCTGAGCCTCCCGTATCAGCTCTTGATCTATGCCCTGCAGGGATATGCCGGGCTCTTAATACTTGCAGCAGCCTTTGTTTATTATTATCAGACGGAACTATCAAGCCTGACAGAGGATTCAGGAGCCACGGAAGTCATCGAGATCACAGAGGGAGAAGCCCTCTGATGTTATTAACCCGGCAAATAAAAACAGAGTTTTTAAAAGGCACACACCCCTTAATCCCCTCTTGATAGAGGGGAAAGCAGAGGAAATAGAGATAAGGTACGGAACGGGACCAGGGACCGGCGTGCAAGCAGGTAAACAGCCATGAGAAAGCAGGAAGCATGTACACTCCCCTCTAAAAAGAGGGGGCAGGGGGTGTGTAAAGAGCAGGTTTTTTAACTGGTTAACTGTTTGATATTGCTGACGAACATGTCTCTCTGAATCATTGCCGGGTTAATAAATGACAGATACTCTGGTGGCAAATTTCCGTTTCAACGGCAATACGTCCATTCAGGGGACTGATACTTCTGTTTCTGAAACTGAAGGGCAAGGGCCTTTTCCTCTTCAGTCAGCCCCATGGGCAACAGCCTTACCTCAAATATTTCTTCAAAGGCATTTAAAATAGCCTCCTTTAATTCATCAGGTGACAGTGTGGGCAAGTGATCCGTCAGCCCTGTCATGGTTAAGGATATTTTCCCGGCATCAGCGTTCCTGAAGACCCGCTCCATGAGCCCCGGGTCTATCTTCATCTGGATAGAGCCCTGCTGGAGGAAGCCCTCTTTCCACCGCTTCTGTGCCGAGCCGATTGCCTTCCTCTTGTTGATGGAGAGTTCACCATATGAGACGGACTGGAAACAGAGGGCGCTTCCTGTAAGTATGCGGCCCTTTTCCCTGCGATTCTTTATCTCAACATCTATGCCGAGGGATTTGAGGGCAGTATAAAAGGCCCTGCTCAGGTGCCCGTAGGTGCTCAGCAGGCCCTCAGAAAAAGGGGGCACGGCATTCCTTGATGCGAAACTGTAGGTAATCTCCCTGCCATGCAAAATAGCCCGGCCTCCGGTAGGCCGTCTTACAATGGGGATGCCCCTGTATTCGCAATACCCCCTGTCTATCTCTTCACTCTTTTGAAAGCAGCCCAGACTTACAGACGGCTCAGCCCAGCCGTAGAATCTCAGTGTTGGCGGGACCCTGCCCTTCAGGGCCATCTCGGCAATCGCCTCGTCAAGGGCCATATTGCAGGAGGCATCAGAGATGCCGGTATCTATATATCTCCAGGTTGATTTCATAATTTATTGTTTTTTGGAGATTCTGAAATAAATTCAGAATGACACATAATTTGTTTGCCGGTTTAATATATTTCGTGTTCGATTTGAATACGGTTTATTATATACTGATAGTATGAAAATGGGACAGCCGGAAAAGGAGTGTGAGAGACTGAGAGAAGAGATAGCGCTCCTGAGGCAGAGGCTTACCGAACTGACTCCTCCGCTTGAGGCTCTCCTTAAGAGGAGGGGCTTTACTGTTTATAAAAAAGAGCCTGCCGAGGATCTTCTTGTCCCACGTGAAAAATATATTGACTCTTACTATCAGACCATGAAGAGATACTCCTTCAGGCTTTTCTTGAGGGACATTATAAAGCATCAGGATGGATTCACACGCCAGGATGTAACGAGGTATGCCACGGCAGAGGTTACCGAAGAATATACTGATTATCTGCTGAAGATCGGTCTGATTGAAGAGGTCTCGGGAGGGTACAGACTCAGGAAGCGACCGATTAAGAGCTTTGGTGAGACCCTTGAATGGTTTGTTGCAGAGATATTGAAGCGGGAGTTCAGGATGGAGACCATCTGGGGTATCAGGTTCAGGGGGCGGCGGGTTGGCGGTGATTATGATCTTATTGCAAAACTGGATAGCGGACTTCTGTACATGGAGGTAAAATCATCACCGCCAAGACAGATATATGCCTCTGAGATAAGCGCCTTCTGGTCAAGGACCTGGGACCTCTGCCCTGACATGGCAGTCTTTCTGATGGATACCCATCTAAGGATGAAGGACAAGCTCGTTGTTATGTTTGAGGAAGAGCTGAGGAACAGGTTTGAAAATCCCCCGCAGGTGAGGAGACTGAAGGCTGAACTTTTCACTATAGAGGACAGGGTCTTTATAATAAACTCAAAGCCGTCCATTGAAGGGAATATAGAGACTTTGTTAAGCTATTATTTGAGGAGGAGGTGTCTATGAAAGAAGAAAAACTTGTAGAGATATGTTCTGTTTGTGCGTGGAGGG
>BDTQ01000200.1 GCA_002898135.1 bacterium BMS3Bbin07 | reverse complement strand
GTAATGGCCTCCACATTAAACAGTGAGGAGCTTGCCCCGTATGAACCCTCGGATGAAGACCTGCTTGCCGTCAGGGATATCCTTGACAAACAGATAGTTGATGCCACAGGGGCTAAGGTGGTAAGGGTGAATGACATAAAGCTGGAAGGTTTTGAGGGAAAGGCCGTACTCGTAGCAGTGGATGTCGGAATGAGGGGAATCCTGAGGAGGCTGGGCATTGAAAGGCAGGGAAATGAGTTTTTCAAACTCTTCAAAATAGAGTTACCGCATAATCTGATAAGCTGGACCTATATCCAGCCACTTGAGCCAAAACTCAAGACCATTGCACTGACAGTGCCGAGACAGATGGTTGCCAACCTGCACCCCGCAGATATTGCCGAGATTATAAGCTCTGTCTCCAGAGAGGAAGGAACGAGCCTCTTTACAGACCTTGACCTGAAGACCGCTGCCGAGACCCTTTCCGAGCTTGAGCCTGATGTGCAGGCAAGCATAATAACAGAGATGGAGCCGGAGAAGGCATCGGACATAATTGAGGAGATGCCCCCGGATGAGGCAGCAGATATCCTCGGAGATCTGCCAACGGAAAAGATGAAGGCCCTCCTTGAAAGTATAGACCAGGAAGATGCAGAGGATATACAGGAACTACTGGAACATGAAGAGAATACCGCAGGGGGCCTGATGACCAATGAGTTCATTGCCTATGAGCCGGAGATCAAGGTCTCCGAGGCTATCGAGAGGTTCAAAAGAGACGCTGCCGAAATAGAGACAATATATTATATATACGTAATTGACCCCGACGAGAAGTTGCTCGGTGTCCTTTCCCTCAGGGAACTCCTCCTTGCAGATCCGGAAAAAACCCTTTCGGATATAATGGTTACAAACCTGAAGACCCTCAAACCCGAGGATGATGAAAATATAGTGGCGGCAGCCATATCAAAGTATAACCTCGCAGCAATACCGGTTGTCGACAATGACAATGTACTGCTCGGGATTGTCACAATGGATGACATTATAGACAGGATCCTGCCACCAAAGGCAAAGCGAAAGCGTAAAAAGGTCTGAATCAGTCACTGGTCGGGCTCCGCACCCTGCACTTTCCTGACATTAACCGTTTCTGAACGAACTAATTATACCGCAGGCAAAACATGAAAAGATATTTTATAAAAATAGGTCTCTTTTTCTCTGTGTTTGGCCCGGGGATAATCACGGCCAACATTGACAATGACGCCAGTGGGATTACCACCTACTCTGTAGCCGGTGCACGGTTTGGCTATGCACTCCTGTGGACTCTCCTCCCAACTACAGTCTCGCTGATAGTCGTGCAGGAGATGATCGCCCGCATGGGCGTTGTTACCGGAAAAGGGCTCTCAGACCTCATCAGGGAAAACTTCGGGGTGAAGGTCACCTTTTATATGATGCTGGGGCTCTTCGTTGCAAACCTCGGCACAACTACTGCCAACCTCGCCGGCTGGGCTGCAAGCATGGAGATACTGGGTTTCAGCAAGTATATGATGGTCCCTGTTGGCTCGATCGCCATCTGGCTGCTCGTCACAAAGGGTACATACCGTACAGTTGAACGGGTTCTTCTCCTGGCATGTATCATTTATATCGGCTATGCGGTATCAGGTATCATGGCAAAACCTGACTGGTCCCTTGTATTCAAGAGGCTGGTAGTGCCTGAAATCAAGACAGACCCCGAGTACATCATGCTGACAATAGCAATAATCGGCACAACCATCACCCCCTGGATGCAGTTCTACCTCCAGTCCTCTATTGCTGAAAAGGGGATAAAAAAGAAGGACTACGGGGCCTCAAGGCTGGATGTGGTGCTGGGGTGCAGCCTCACGAACATAATCTCCTTCTTCATAATTGTTACCTGTGCCACAGTGCTCTTCCCGGCAGGAATCAGGATCAATGAGGCAAGCGAGGCAGCCATGGCTTTGGAGCCCTTTGCAGGCGGTTTCTCCTCCCTTATCTTTGCAGTAAGTCTTGCAAATGCCTCATTGCTTGGAGCCATTATCGTCCCTCTTGCAACTGCCTACTATACGTGTGAGGCCATGGGATGGGAGGCAGGGGTCAACAAGACCTTTAAAGAGGCGCCCCAATTCATGTGGATTTATACCTCAATTATCATAATTGCCTCACTTCTGGTCCTGATCCCCGGGGCTCCTCTTGTTACGCTTATGGTCATGTCATCTGTTGTTAACGGCCTCATTCTGCCATTTGTCCTCTTTTATGCACTGAAGCTGGCGAACAACAAAAAGATCATGGGGGATTACACCAATTCACGCCTATTCAACATCATCGCCTGGGCCACGATCAGTGTTATCGTAATTCTTACTGTATTAATGCTATTGTTTATTTTTGTGTTATAATTTCAGTAGCAAGGGAGACAATAACCCGGCAGTCAGTTCAACAAAACTAACCAGTTATAAACCAGACATATCAATAGGAAATAGACGGGAGTTCCACTTTTTATGGTTAAAAGCATTGAATGGGCAGGGGAGAAGGTCAGGATACTTGATCAGAGCAGGTTACCCCATGAGGTTGTATATATAGACTGCTGCGATTACAGCATGGTAGCCGACGCCATCAAAACCCTTAAGATCCGGGGGGCTCCTGCCATCGGGATTGCCGCAGCAATGGGGGTTGCCCTCTCTGCACAGGATATAAAGGCAGCCTCTTTTGAAGAGTTTACGGCATCCCTCAAACCCGTTATTGATACAATGCTGTCCACAAGGCCTACTGCCGTCAACATTCGCTGGGCAATGGACAGGCTAAAGGCGCTCCTGTTGAAGAACAGGCATCAGGGGGTTGAGACCCTGAAGAAGATGCTCGTTGACGAGGCAAAGGCCATACTTGAGGAGGACATCACTGCAAACAAGGCAATCGGGCGCTGGGGAGCTGAGTTTATAAAGGACGGGGCAACGGTCCTGACCCACTGCAATGCAGGTGCACTCGCAACCGGCGGCTATGGTACAGCCACAGCACCTATTCTTGTTGCCCGGGAGCAGGGGAAAGAGGTGCAGGTTATTGCCGATGAGACAAGACCCGTGCTTCAGGGGGCAAGACTGACCACGTGGGAGCTGATGCAGACAGGCGTGCCGGTAACCCTCATAACCGACAACTCTGCCGGGGCGCTGATGAAAAAGGGCGTGATAGACTTGTGTATAGTGGGAACAGACCGTACTGCAGGAAACGGTGATGTAGCAAACAAGATAGGCACCTATTCCGTGGCTGTCCTTGCAAAGGAGAATAATATTCCCTTTTATGTCGCTGCCCCATTAAGCAGTATTGATTTCAGCATCCCCTCCGGGGAGGAGATACCGATAGAGCAACGCCCTGCTGAAGAGGTAACACACATATATGGTCACCCGGTTGCACCGGAAGGAGTCAGGGTTATCAATATGGCCTTTGACGTTACTCCTGCAAGGTATATCAGCGCTATAATCACTGAAAAGGGAGTTTTTAAGCCCGGTGACTTAAAAAAACTGACACTCAAGGGAGTGAATCTCCCGGAGTTGAGACTAAAGCCTTGACTTTAGACTCAATTATCCCCTATCATGTCAACTGTATGTTATGCTATGTATAACAAATCTTACAGATACCCCTAATAAAAAAGGTATGCCAGAACTAATCTGTGATGTAAACACCGTCTTTTCCACTTATTCAGGAGAACTTGGCAAGGTAGAAACCGAACTCCTGAATCTGTTCAATAGTTCAGCTCTAATGATACCCTCCATCGGAGGCCATGTTGTTCGAAGCGGGGGCAAGAGACTCCGTCCGCTTTTCCTTGTACTCGGCGCAGAATTATGTGGCTACAGAGGGCATTCCCGTATTATACTCGCCAGTGTCATTGAGGCTATCCACACGGCATCCTTGCTCCACGATGATGTGGTTGACAGTGCAGAACTGAGGAGGGGCAGACCCACGGCTCACTCTATCTGGGGCAATCAGGTAGTGGTCCTTGTAGGTGATTTCCTGTATTCCAACGCCTTAAGAATAGCCGTCCGCCTGGAGAATCAGAAGATTATGGAGGCCCTTTCAGAGGCAACTGCCAGGATGACGGAAGGAGAACTGCTTCAGTTGAGCAGGATCGGCGATCCGGAGATCAAGGAAGGAGAATACCTGCAGATAATATCGGCCAAGACAGGGGCACTTATATCTGCTGCGTGCAGGATCGGGGCTATACTCGCCAATAAGGAGAGCCGGTATGAAGAGGCACTGTCCAGGTTTGGAATGAAGACCGGCATGGCCTTTCAGATGATGGATGACATCCTTGACTACATGGCCGTGGAATCACGGCTTGGCAAGAGACCCGGGAAAGACCTTGAAGAAGGAAAGATAACCATGCCCCTTATATATCTCCTGCAGGTCTGCAACAAAGAGGAGAAGATGGAAGTGAAAGCGATAGTGACCGGCATGGGCGTGGATAAAGAAAGTGACGACAGCCTGGCAAGACTTGGTTCCCTTTTCCGGAAATATAATACAATTGAAGAATCAATGAATCACGCCAAGGGTCTTGTACGGGAGGCAAAAGAGGAACTTCAGGTCTTTGATTCCTCGCCCGCCAGTGAGGCACTTTTCTGCCTTGCTGATTACGCCCTGTTCAGGAGCAGCTAATGCATCCCCTTGTATCACTTGCCAAACGGGCTGTAGAGGAGTATGTCAAACACGGGCACGTTATTAACCCGCCTGATGAGCTGACACCGGAGATGCAGGAAAGGGCCGGGGTCTTTGTATCGCTGAAAAAAGCCGGTCAACTCAGGGGATGTATAGGCACCTTTGCTCCCACTACGGCAAACGTAGCAGAGGAGATAATCAAGAATGCAATTGCCGCCGCCACTCAGGACCCACGGTTTGCCCCTGTTGATGAAGAGGAATTAGAAGCCCTCACTTACTCTGTTGATGTACTGTCGGAACCTGAACAGGTAACGGATTTAAAAGAGCTTGACCCAAAAAAATACGGCGTTATTGTCGTTAAAGGGATACAGAAGGGTCTCCTCCTGCCGGACCTTGAGGGGGTTACAACCGTGGATGAGCAGTTGCGGATAGCCAGGATAAAAGCCGGGATATCTCCTCATGACGAGGAGTGCGTGATTTACCGCTTTAAAGTCAAAAGATACCATTGAACGAAAAGACCAGACTTGAACAGGAACTTGAGAAGGTTCAGAATAAGGGCAAACAATGGAGAGGCATCGTCGCCCTGCTCTTTGTCCTTTTACTGCTTGCCGCCCTGTATATAGTCAATCTCAGGCAAAAGCTCTATGATGCCCAGGAGATGATCAGATCGTTAAACCTCAAGACCGACACCCTGGGGATTGAAATAGAGACATTTAAACTTGATGCCGCAAGATGTTCAGATGCCTTAACCGTTCCGGAAGATGCGGGGAAAGAGAAGAAGGAAATCACTTTAATCCCTGAAGGCCCTGAAAAAACAATTGGAGAAACAAAGGACCTTCAACCTTAACGTGTTGAGCTTTCAAAAGAAATGGGCACTGAAGAGACTGATTTTCTCAGAGAGGTAACCGGGTTACATGCACGACTCGGTAACCTGAATCCATACGAGTTATTAGGCATCCAGCCGGGGGCTGATACAGAAACCCTGAAACGCAGCTACTACAGAATGGCCCGCAGGTTTCACCCGGACCGTTATTACAGCTCTGCACAGGACGAACTGAGGCATAAATTAACAGACCTGTTTGATGCCATAAACAGGGCATATGAAACCCTCAAACAAGGGGTTCCCGGCAGTCAGGCCCCCTCCAGCACAGATTCTTCAGAAACAGAGCTTCCGGCACACCTTAAGGAGTCTCAGGCCGAGGAGCTATACCGGCGAGGAGTCCTTGAATATAAAGCAGGTAATTACTGGCAGGCCATTGATGCATTTGGGTGGGCAACGCGGCTGAATCCGAAAAAGCCCAAATACTGGAGTCGCCTCTCTCTATCACTGACAAAGCCCCGAGGAAGACTCAAACAGGCGGAAGAGGCAATTCTTGAGGCGATAAAGCTGGAACCCTTCAAAGCCGATCACTATGCCCACCTTGGACACATTTACCTCAAGGCCGGGCTAAAAAAACGTGCAAGGACACACTTTGAAAAGGCCCTCAAGCTTGACTCCGGAAATGAAGAAGCATTAAAGGGGCTCAAAGAGCTTGGGACGCTCAGTTAGAATTCAGGAAAAACCTTGATGGTCAGCCTTTCTGAACCATTAACCTGACAGCTTGCAGCCAAAATCCCACCTTCTATGTATTCCAGATGGAAGTCTCCATACCCCTGGGCCACAAGACTCTTAGCATTAGCAGGGCAGCCCTCTTCACACCCGACAACCCCTCTGATCATCTTCGGAAGCAGACCTTCAAGATTCAGGCCCTCCAGTTGCAGCCCCTTTTTATCCGCAAACTCCCGTATACGCGCTACCACCCCGGCTGTTTCCATATGAAAGGGGTTTTCTACAGTTATTGAAAGGGACTCTCCCTCAATTGTGACTTCTATATCCATCATCCCTCCTTGATTCCAAGTATATTCCTCTCCCTTACAAGGATAAACTCCTCTCCATCCAGTCTTATCTCATTGGCTGCCCATGGCTCATAGAGAACCTTCTGTCCAATCTTCACCTCTGTGGCAACAAACCTCTTCTCCCCTTTCCCGGCAGCATTGTCATCCCCCGGTTCCTCCTCGTAGTACCCTGGACCCACAGCAACAACAATCCCCTCTTTTGGTCTCTCTTTCACAGTATCAGGGATTATGATGCCTGCCGGGGTCTTTTCTTCTTTTTCGACCCTGAGCAAAACCCGGTCATGAAGTGGCCTCAGCTTCATAAGCAACCTCCCGTGTTTGTAATAAACCCTGCCCTTCGTCAGGCAACGGTTGTCCTGTTGGAAAGTACGTCCCTTACCTCTCTCAGTATCTCCTCAACAGGCGGGATATCCTTAAACCACTCCCTGCCTGTTATCTCATTTGTGCATGCGGCATATACCATTGAGATCAA
The DNA here is from genome assembly GCA_002898135.1 of bacterium BMS3Bbin07. GTDB lineage: Bacteria > Nitrospirota > Thermodesulfovibrionia > Thermodesulfovibrionales > JdFR-85 > BMS3Bbin07. The sequence goes on along the minus strand of BDTQ01000200.1, from coordinate 2,784 downwards.
TGCCCGGAGCCTTTCAGGGAGGGGCCTGGGGCTCTCCTTAACGAGTTCCTTCCACCTCATCCTGTCCTCTGTCTTGGCCTCCTCAACAGCATGGTACCACGGGGTATTCCGGTAATAAATCCTTGCAATCTCCTTGCTCACGGGAATCCCCTTATATGTAAACCTGCACTCATCAAGTGTGCCAAGGACATCAACCAGCATCAGTCTTCTTTCAGGGTCAAAGCCGAGCTCTATCTTTCCATCCTCATTTTTAAGCCCAATCCTTGAAAACTCATCTGTAATCATCCGGTTCACAGAGAGGGTAATCTCCTTTATCTCCTCAAGCTCCCCCTCCGACAGTCCCGCAATGCGCCTGGCCTCTTCCCACGAGATATAACGGTCTGTAATCTCCAGCTTGGTGGACACATCAAGGATAGGCTCCCGCAGTTCCTCACCAGGAACCGGCATCTCCTTTAAACCAAACTCCTCAGGCCTGACCTCTCCGCTCCTCAGGCGCTTAAGTATGCTGCTTCCCTCAGGAATGGAGTTCCTGTAGATAATCTCAAGTGGGATGAGAAAATTTCCCTTCTGCCCCTCATAACATGAATAGTCATATCCGCCTTCACGGAACTCAGGCCTTAAGACCCTGAGCAGCCTTATCTCCATTGTGGTTGAGGGCCTCTGCAGTTCAAAGAGCTGTTTACTCCTGTTGTCCTCAACAAGTCCAAGATAATGGGTCTTTATCCCGGCATTTTCCAGCTTTTCAAAGAAATATGAGCTTAACAGGGCGATTGAGGCCCCTTTGTCAGGGATAAGATCCGGCATCTCGCCCCAGTCAAAGACTGAGTACCTGTCCGAGAAGTGAAACCTCCCGATACCGGGCACGTTCCCTTCCGGGGGGTTTACAATTTCAAGGTCCTTAACGCTACCCACCACTTACCTCCTCATCATCCCTTTCTATCCGCTCTTTTGCCTCAGCCTGATATTTTTTTACTCTCTCCTGTATTTCCGGCTCACTATGGCCCAGAATCTTTGCTGCTGCAAGGGCCGCTCCCTCAGGGTCGAGCACCACAAGCGGAGCCACTGCTGAAGGCATCCTGAGACTTGAGAATATATCCACCCCTGCAAAGCTCTCGCTATACGGGGGACAGGCAATAACAGGGCAGTGTGTCTGGGCATCGGCAAACCCGCTCAGTGCATTGCTCCTGCCTGCAACCGTGATGAATATGACGTCCTCTTTCTCATACTCCTTTATAATCTCATAACAACGCATCGGCGCCTTATGCGCAGAGGCAATCCTCAGGACCGCTCCGACCCCCAGGCCCTCAAGCGCAGAGGCAATCCTCTCAGACCATTGAAGGTCGCTTCTGGACCCCATTATAATTACAACTTTTTTCAATATCCTGCCTCCTGAATACCAGCCGTCAAGGCATCTCTCTTCTCTGTCATGGAGAAAGCAGCCCGAAGCTTTTTTTACAGCCTGCGATTGGATATTATAACCGATTTTTACCAAAAAAATAGCATCCTTCCCTTTAAACCTCACCTGCTATTAACCCGGCAACTATTCAGAGATATATGTTTGTCCGCCATGTCAACCGATTAACCAGTAAAAACATGCTCTTTACACACCCCCTTGCCCCCTCTTTTTAGAGGGGAGTCTATACTCTCCCTCCTTCTCAAGACTCTCTTTTACCAGCTTGCGCTCCCCCCTTACCTCATTCCACTCCTCCCGGTAAGACCAGGGAGGGTAAGGACTTTCCCCTCTATCAAGAGGGGATTAAGGGGTGTGTTCCTTTTAAAAACTCTGTATTTATTTGCCGGTTTAATATAATAAACCTGATTAAAATCATACTTTCAGCAAACCCCGGAGTATAAAATAGGAGAGTGAAGACAGAGGAGAGACAAGGCCCCTTTTTAAGAACGTTTCGCGGCAGGCCCTACCTGAGGTTTCTGAGGTACCTGATACAGTGGGGCGTGGTTATTATCGTAATACACGGCGGAATCAGCCTTTACGGCTTTCTGACAGCTCTTCAGGGGGGGAAACCGCCCCTTATTGAAAAACCCCTTTCTGTTGAAGGATTTATGCCTATCGGGGCGTTTATGGCCCTGAAGCTCTGGATAGCTGAAGGCCTGTTTGACCCTGTTCACCCGGCAGCCCTTGTCATATTCATATCTGCACTCCTTACGGCCCTGTTTTTCAAGAAGGGTTTTTGTGGATGGATATGCCCGGTGGGTACAATCTCTGAACTCGCCTACAAGACCGGCAGCAGAATATTTGGAAGGAATTTTTCACTGCCGAAGTATATCGACTATCCCCTGAGGTCAATAAAATATCTGCTGATGGCGTTTTTCCTCTATGTAATCCTCTTAAAGATGTCTCCTGAATCCATCCGGGCCTTTCTCTTTACCCCCTACTGGATGGTGGCGGATTTAAAACTCCTGATATTCTTTACAGAGATGTCCATAACTACCCTCACCGTGCTGATGGTTCTCCTGCTTTCTTCCCTGTTTGTCAAAAATTTCTGGTGCCGCTATCTCTGCCCCTACGGCGCACTGCTTGGGCTCCTGAGTATTTTAAGTCCTGTCAAGGTGACCAGAGACCCCTCAAAGTGTATCCACTGTCACAGGTGCACAAGGAACTGCCCGGCCATGCTGCCTGTTGAAGACAAAAAACGGCTCTGTTCTCCTGAGTGCACAGGGTGCCTCACCTGCGTAAGCCTTTGCCCGGCCCCGGGCGCACTCGACATTGCCATTCCAGGCAGGAGATGGATGAATCCGGTTATTTTCGTCCTGCTCATCATCACA
>BDTQ01000199.1 GCA_002898135.1 bacterium BMS3Bbin07 | reverse complement strand
CAGCCCGGTGGGGATCGGCCTTATCGGGGCAATGGCACATAACCTTACACAGCTCAGCCTTGCCTATCTGCTCTTCATCCGCCGCATGGAGGCCATACTCTTCGTTGCACCTCTGATACTCTTTCTTGGTATAATAACAGGACTGTTTAACGGTATGGCCTCCAGCCTGCTTTTAAAAAAATTAGGTGAAAAAACAAACATAACTCAATTAAACCCAAAAACGAAAAAGGAAGAAAAGATATGAAAATCAGATGTCCAATATGCAAAACCCTCACCACATGGGAGGAAAATCCGTGCAGACCTTTCTGCTCGGAAAGGTGCAAGCTGATTGATCTTGGGACGTGGGCGGCAGATGAATACAGCATACCGGGCGACAATGCCGGCATGCATGACAATGAAGAACCTCCCCGGGAAACTGCTTAGAAAAATGTTCCTTATGAATACCTTCAGGAAGGTAGCTGAAGAGAGGATCAGGGCGGCAATGGAACAATTAGATGGCGGAGAGGGGGGGATTCGAACCCCCGGTGGAGTCGCCTCCACAACGGTTTTCGAGACCGCCGCCTTCAACCACTCGGCCACCTCTCCTTTTATTAAAACAAAGACTTTATTTAATCCGCAGATTACGCAGATTTACGCAGATTTCGTAATCATAATTCCAGGACCCTTTCTCTTGCTCCTGAAAAAATCCTTTAAAAGTCCGGCTGATTCCTCCGACAGAAGACCTGAGACTACCTCTGCCTGATGATTAAGCCTCGTGTCCGACGGAATATTATAAAGGCTGTCTGCTGCACCACCCTTTTCATCCCTGCAGCCGTATACAACCCTTGAAACCCTTGCATTCACTATCGCCCCGGCACACATGGGACAGGGCTCTTTGGTGACATAAAGTGTGGCTCCCTCAAGCCTCCAGTTCCCCAGCTTGTCTGCAGCCTCCCTGATCGCAAGGACCTCTGCATGTGCAGTCGGGTCACGGAGGGCCTCCATCAGGTTATGTGTCCTTGAAAGGATTATCCCCCCTTTAACCACCAGGGCACCGACAGGAACCTCATCCATCTCAAAGGCCTTTCGAGCCTCCTCAAGGGCTAATTGCATATATTCCATATCTTTCATCCACTAACCTCTTAATTCAGGCAACAACTATATTTACCAGCCTCCCCTTTACCACTATCACCTTCCTAACCATCCTGCCCTCCAGCAGCTTCTTTATCTTCGGTTCCCCAAGGGCCATCTCCTTTATCCTTTCATCGTCAAGCCCGGCTGGAGCCATTGTCTTTGCCCTCAACTTTCCGTTGACCTGTATAACCAGCTCTATCTCCTCTTCCCTTGCAGCCTCTTCATCCCACTCAGGCCAATCATGCTCAAGTATGCTCCGCCTCTCTCCAATGACCTCCCACAATTCTTCAGTCAGGTGGGGCGTGAAGGGGCTCAACATCAGGAGTATATTTTTAATGCTGAATCTGAGAACAGCCCAGTCATTATCTGTTTCAGGGGTAAAGGCGGATACCTCGTTAAAGAGCTCCATCATTGATGCTATGGCAGTATTGAACTGAAGCCTTTTTTCTATGTCTGTTGTTACCTTTTTAATTGTCTGATGGGTCTTACGGAATAGTTGCGAGTTGCGGGTTGCGGGTTGCAGGTTGTTATGTATAAGGCTAACTTCCCGGCTCTTTGCAGCCTTTATTTTTTCTGCATCCCTATTTACAAGTGTCCATATCCTGTTGAGAAACCTGTATGCACCCTCTATCCCTCTATCCGACCACTCCAGGTCCTTATCCGGTGGGGCGGCAAAGAGGATAAAGAGCCTTGAGGTATCAGAGCCGTATCTTTTTATAAGGTAATCCGGATCAACAACATTCTTTTTTGACTTCGACATCTTCTCCACCCTGCCCCGCTCAATCTCCTGTCCGCACTTTATACACCTGCCGTCATTGACCTCATGAGGAAAGAGCCATCCATGCTCAGGGCACTTGAGGGTCTCCTTGCAAACCATCCCCTGGGTCAGAAGATTACTAAAAGGCTCGTTAACCGTGACTATGCCCGCATCCCTTAAAACCCTTGTAAAGAACCGCGAATACAGAAGGTGCAGCACAGCATGCTCCACCCCGCCGATATATTGATCAACAGGCATCCAGTAGGATATATTTTCCTTATTAAGGGGTTCTTCGTCCTTTCCTGAACAATATCTCAGGAAATACCAGGATGAATCAACAAAGGTATCCATGGTGTCGGTTTCCCGCCGTGCGGTTGCACCGCAGGCAGGGCATTGTGTTCTGATAAAATCCTCTGTAGCCTGCAGCGGAGAAGTACCTGTAGCCGTCAACTTCACATCTTCGGGCAGCACTACCGGCAGGTCTTTCTCAGGCACAGGAACTGCACCGCATTTATCACAGTAAATAATCGGAATCGGTGTTCCCCAGTATCTCTGCCTTGACACCCCCCAGTCCCGCAGACGGTAATTAACAACCCTCCTGCCCAGGCCTCTTTCCTCAATGTATCCGGAAATCTCCTTTATGGCATCCGTGCTCTTCATGCCCGAGAATTGTCCTGAATTTATAAGGATTCCTTCACCCTCGTATGCCTGCTGCAAGGGCTCTTCAATCTCCCCATTCCGAGGGACAATAACCACCCTGACCGGAAGCCCGTATTGGCGGGCAAATTCAAAATCTCTCTGATCATGGGCCGGCACCGACATTATGGCGCCTGTGCCGTACTCCGTCAGGACAAAGTTGGCAATATAGACGGGGATATTTTCGCCGTTTACAGGATTGACGGCATACCGGCCTGTAAAGAGCCCGTGTTTTTCCTCCATCACTCCATATTTCGACCTTATAAAATCAAGTCCGGCCCTGTCTTTCACAAGCGAGTCAGCAAGGGGATGCGTAGGTGCAAGACAGAGAACGGTTGCACCCCAGAGGGTATCAGGTCTCGTGGTATATATTTTTATAGCGCCCTCATCATCAGAGAGGGGAAAGTCCATCTCAACCCCCTCACTCCTGCCTATCCAGTTACGCTGCATTGCCAGGACATGTTCAGGCCATCCATCAACGAGCTCATCACAGCCCTCAAGCAGCTCTTCTGCATATGCGGTAATCTTCAGAAACCACTGCTCCAGCTCTTTCTGAACAACCTCGCAGTCACACCTCCAGCACCTGTCATCAATAACCTGCTCATTTGCAAGCACAGTCATGCAGGAAGGACACCAGTTGACAAAGGAGGCCTTTTTGTAAGCAAGCCCCCGTTCAAACATCTTCAGGAAAAACCACTGGTTCCATTTATAATATTCGGGGCTGCAGGTGGCCAACTCCCGCGACCAGTCATAGCTGAAACCCATCCTCTTGAGCTGGGTCTTCATGTACTCTATATTTTCATAAGTCCATTTTGCAGGGTGAAGACCGTGGGTTATGGCGGCATTTTCCGCAGG
>BDTQ01000198.1 GCA_002898135.1 bacterium BMS3Bbin07 | reverse complement strand
CAGGTGCCCCTTTAAGCGATTTAACCCCTTTCACGGTTGCAATCGAGCCCTCGATATTAATATCAGCCCCCATTCTTCTGAGCTCGGCAACATGCATGAATCTGTTTTCAAATATGGTCTCACTGATAACACTTGTGCCCTCAGCAACACTCATCAGGGCCATAAACTGTGCCTGCATATCAGTTGGAAAGCCGGGATATGGCATGGTCTTGACATCACTGGACATGAGACGTTGAGGCCCTCTGACCACAAGTCCCTTCTCACTCTCCTGAAAAACAATACCTGTCTCCTGAAGCTTTGCTACAACTGCTGCAATGTGCTCTGAATTAACACCTTCCATGACAATCTCACCGCCTGTTATCCCTGCTGCAGCTATGAATGTCCCTGCCTCTATCCTGTCAGGGATAATATCATAATCAAGAGAGTTTAGCTCTTTAACACCTTCAATCACAATTATACTCTCACCTGCCCCCTCTATCCGGGCACCGACACTGATCAGGGCGTTCGCAAGATCAATCACCTCGGGTTCACGGGCAGCGTTTTCCAGCCTTGTCAGGCCTTTTGCAAGGGTAGCAGCCATCATAAGGTTTTCGGTACCGGTAACAGTGGGAATGTCAAAACAGATATTTGCTCCCCTGAGTCTCCGGGTCCTGGCATTGACATAACCCTTATCAAGGCTGATGAGTGCTCCCATCTTCTGAAGACCCTGGAGGTGGAGATTTATGGGCCTTGCACCTATGGCACATCCTCCCGGCAAGGAAACCCTTGCCCGCCCATGCCTGGCCAGCAATGGCCCGAGCACAAGCACCGAGGCCCGCATCGTCCTTACAAGGTCATAAGGGGCCTCATGGCCCTTGATATCCTCTGTATTTATCAGTGCCGTTGAATCAGACAGGGAAAAACCTGCCCCAAGGTGCTCAAGGAGCCTTCCCATTGTAAAGACATCACGGAGATTTGGAACGCGGCGGAGTTTATGAGTCCCATGACCGAGAATAGTTGAGGCCATTATAGGCAGGGCAGCATTCTTCGCTCCCGAGACCCTGACACTCCCCCTGAGTTTTTTACCACCTGATATCAGTAGTTTTTCCATTGTTTATTCCTGAAAGTGAGCAATTAACTATTAAACCTTCTCTAAAACCATTACCCGTTCTATATCTGAAAGGTCATTTAAAACCCTTAATACTCTCAAACCACACTCCCCGGCAATCTCACCCACTGCAATGCCCTGTCCCAAACCAAGCTCGAGGACAAGATAACCACCGTCCCTGAGATACCGGGGTACCGCTTTCAGGATTCTCCTGTAGAAATCAAGCCCATCCCTTCCACCGTCTAATGCCTCAGGGGGCTCATACCAGCTGACCTCTTGCTGCAATCCCATCAAGTCGTCCCCCTTCACATAAGGCGGATTGGATACAATGAGATGAAAACTCTGCCCGCGAACCGGTTCAAAAAGGTCTCCCTGCACAAAAACAAGGTTCCCTGCACTGTTCAGTCCTGCATTCTCTATGGCGTATCTCATGGCAGGGGCCGATATATCCGAGGCAACTACTTTAGCAAAAGAAAGGTTCTTTGCAATTGCCGTTGCTATACACCCTGAGCCTGTGCACAGGTCGAGTATGGACGGAGAAGAAATCCCCAGAGCATTAACAAGCCTGACAGCCTCCTTAACCAGAATCTCTGTCTCGGGCCGCGGGATGAGCACACCCCTTCCGACCCTGAATCCGAGTCCATAAAACTCTGTATAACCTGTCAGATACTGGAGGGGTTCGTGGCAAAGTCTTCTTCCGACAATAGAATTCAGTACCTGCAGGTCAGACTCATCTACCTGAATGGCATTCCTGTAAAATTCGGTCCGGCTGATATTGAGGGCGTGACATATGATCAGTTCCGCCTCTCTTTCAGCCTCGGGAAACCCTCTTTCCCTCAAAGTTGAAGAGACGTTTTTGAAGAGGTCGGTTGTTGATAAAAAAGTTGTTTTCATGCTACTTTTTTCAGTTTCTCAGTCTGATAATAGGTAATCAGGGCATCTAATAACTCATCAAGGTTGCCCTCGAGGATATGTGTGAGTTTTTGAAGCGTCAGGCCAATCCTGTGGTCAGTCACCCTGTTCTGGGGGAAGTTGTAAGTCCTTATCCTTTCACTGCGGTCTCCGGAACCAACCTGGGCCTTTCTTTCCTCTGATATCTCTCTTTCCTGCTCCTCTATCTTTATCTCGTAAAGCCTTGACCTCAGAATCCTCATGGCCTTTTCCCTGTTTTTGTACTGAGACCTCTCATCCTGGCACTGCACAACAATGCCCGACGGGAGATGAGTAATCCTTACTGCTGAGGAGACCTTGTTAACATGCTGCCCTCCCGCTCCCGAGGCCCTGTAAGTATCGAGTTTAAGGTCTTTTTCGTCTATGCTGATATCTATCTCCTCTGCCTCGGGAAGCACGGCAACTGTGGCAGCAGATGTATGAATCCTTCCGGAAGTCTCTGTTTCAGGAACCCTCTGGACCCTGTGAACTCCGCTTTCATATTTGAGGCGGCTGTAAGCCCCCCGTCCCTGGATTGAAAAGGTTATCTCCTTGAGCCCCCCAAGCCCGGTAGGACGGGACTCTATCACCTCTACCTTCCACCTCTTCTGCTCTGCATACCTGGAATACATTTTGAAGAGGTCAGAGGCAAACAATGCTGCCTCCTCGCCGCCTGTCCCTGCCCTTATCTCAATGATAACGTTCTTCTCGTCTCTCGGGTCTTTTGGAAGAAGCATGAACTTTAGCTCCTCCACAACCTCTGCCTTTCTCTGCCTGAGCTCCTCGAGCTCCTCTTCAGCAAGGATCTTCAGCTCCTTATCTCCCGAGCTGAGCACCTCTTCATCCTCTTCAATTGCACTGAGTATCTTCCTGTATTCCCTGAATTTATCCACAACCGGCTTCAGGTCAGACTGCTCCTTTGAAAGCCTCATGAAAAGGTTCCTGTCCTTTATGGTCTCGGGGTCCGAGAGTTGTTCCGTCAGAGTTTCGTATTTTTCTTCTATTGCAGCTAATCTGTTAAACATTCTTCTATTTTATATCCTTCTAATCCTCTTTATTTTTTTCTAAAACCAGTCCGGCAACATTAAATAGTATTTGTGTATAAATTACAGTCATTTG
>BDTQ01000197.1 GCA_002898135.1 bacterium BMS3Bbin07 | reverse complement strand
TTGGAGGGGATAGGTGGTTATCATACAAAACCCCTGATCTGAAATGTCCACAAGTGAGCCCTTTGCCGCAACCCTTGTGGCGTCTCTTCCCCCCACCTCTGTTACAGCAAACTTGATATTAAGGCTGGTTGGTTGCCTGGAAACACTTCTCTTTTCTGTTGTCATTTTTTCTCACCCTTAGATTTCAATATTGATATATCCATCAAAAACAGTGACGGCAGGACCTGCCATGTAGATATGTCCATCCTCGGCCCATTCAATAAAAAGGTCTCCGCCCAGGAGGTGAACCGTCACGGCTCTTCCTGTAATCCCGATTAATGATGTTGCAACCGCGGCAGCAGAGGCGCCGGTTCCGCAGGCCATTGTCTCACCCGCACCCCTTTCCCAAACCCTCATCTTTATCTCTTTATCATTGAGTATCTCTACAAACTCCACGTTTGTCTTGCGGGGAAATATCTGATGGTTTTCAATCATCGGGCCGTAATAGTTTACAGGAAAGGTTCCTATATCATCAACGACTATAACGCAATGGGGATTACCCATGGAAAGGCATGTGATATCAAAAACCTGCCCCTCAACCTCAAAGGGATATTTTATAAAGACGGCTTTTTCCGGCAGGACGGCACTGTCTGTTTCCTGGATATCTATCGGTATCTTTTCCGGCGAAAACTCCGGCATTCCCATATCAACCCTGACCAATCCATCACACATCTCCGGCTTGATAATGCCCGCCGGCGTCTCTATCTCAAGCACCTTTTTTTCACTCAACCCCCTGTCCCAGATGTACCTGGCCAGACAGCGGATGCCGTTGCCGCACATCTCAACTTCCGAACCGTCGGCATTGAATATTCTCATCCTGAAATCGGCCTCCCGAGATGGACAGAGCAGGAGAAGCTGGTCTGCCCCAATGGTAAACCTTCTGTTGCACAGATGTGCTGCCAGCATAGAGAGTTCATCAGTGCCGAGATTGGCCAGAGGAGACTCTTTAATTGCATTAATAACAATAAAGTCATTTCCGAGGCCATGCATCTTTGTGAATTCGATTTTCATAATATCAAAAAGTTATAAACATGCCTAATTTTTAATTTTTCACTTGTCCAGAAAATCAGGTATCATCTCACCACGGACAAGGTCCCTGTAAGTCTCCCTCTTTCTTATAATATAATGTTCACCGTCCTTTACAAGCACCTCGGCCGGTCTTGGACGGCTGTTGTAATTGGAGCTCATCGAAAAACCATAGGCCCCGGCACTCATAACAGCAAGACAGTCCCCGTGCTCAACCGTGTTGATTTCCCGCTCCCTTGCAAGAAAATCCCCTGATTCACATACAGGGCCGACAATATCTGCAGTGATCAGTTTGCGCCTGTTCTTCCTGACAGGGACGATATGATGATACGCGTCGTACAGTGTGGGCCTCATAAGGTCGTTCATCCCTGCATCCACTATCACAAACTCCCTGTCCTCACCCTTCTTCAGGTAAAGCACCCTTGTGAGGAGTATACCCGCGTTTCCTGCGATTGAACGTCCGGGTTCCATAACTATTGTTATGTCCAGTCCCTTCAGAAGCGGCAGGAGTTTTTGGGCAAGCTCCTTTGGGTGGGGTGGGGATTCGTTCTTATATTGTATGCCAAGCCCGCCGCCTATGTCCAGATATCGCAAATTGATTCCCTCTGCCTTCAGGCTCTCAATGAGGACCAGTATCCTCTGGAGTGCATCTACAAAGGGGGTTACCTTTGTTATCTGTGAGCCGATATGTTTATGAACCCCTATCAGCTCAATATTTTCAAGTCCCCTTGCCAGTCTGTAGTACTCGAGGGCATTTTCTATCGGGATGCCAAACTTGTGCATTCTAAGCCCTGTTGATATATAGGGATGCGTTTCAGGGTCAATATCAGGATTTATTCTCAGTGCTATTGGTGCGATAACATTCATCTGGCCTGCTATATCATTAATCCTTTCAAGCTCCTGTTCGGATTCAACATTAAACATCAAAATCCTCTTGCTGAGGGCATATCGAATCTCGTCATCGGTCTTTCCCACCCCAGCATAAACAATCTTCTCCGGGGGTATCCCCACCCGTAAGGCCCTGTAAAGCTCCCCTCCGGAGACAATATCAGCGCCACCACCATGATTTGCAATCAGACGGAGGATGGCACTGTTGGAATTGGCCTTCATTGCAAAGCATATTATGTGTGGTATTTCCATGAAGGCGTCATTGTATGCCTTCAGGTGCCGGGTCAGGGTCTTATGGCTGTAAACATAAAGGGGGGTGCCATACTCTTCAATAAGGCTCCTGACCGGAACATCTTCGGCGTAGAGCTCTCCTTTTAGATATCTGAAATAATGCATACTCCTCCCATAAATACGCTTGATATTAAACCTTATATTATTAACACAGGGGACCACTTAAAGTCAAAATTTTACGGTGGTAAACCCGGAAAAGGACACGTCTTATCTGGTAAAAACAGGACATCTCTAAATTGGCTTGACACACAACATTTTGTATTGACTATTTGCTCATGAGTATGTTACTCTTTATATAGAGTTTCTGAAGTTTTTGTAACGCGTAAGACCACAAAGACTTTTAGCTTAGTGGTCTTTTTTAATTAGATGCGGAGTAATTCTGAGACTTTAGTTTTTTAAGTAAGGAGGTACGTAGAGAAATGGCTAATGGAACAGTAAAATGGTTCAACGAGTCCAAGGGTTTTGGTTTTATCACAAGTGAAGACGGCAGCGATGTGTTCGTCCACTATTCCTCAATCCAGGACGATGGGTTTAAGTCACTTGCCGAGGGCGAGTCGGTCAGCTTCGATATCGAAGAGGGCCCAAAGGGTCCCAAAGCAGTAAATGTGGTTAGACAGTAATCGACTCTGTAATTGACCAAAGAAAGTCCCTCTGTTTAACATTTTTTCAACAAAGGTTAACAAAGGGACTTTCTATAAATTCTCTTCTTTTTTAAACCCAACCAACAGCAAAAACCGATCCTTTCCTTCTTTGCTCTCTTTTTTATAGTATTTTAGTTTCTTCCAATCCCCTGAATTTCCCATGCTGCGATTCCGGTGCCTGTGACTGTCAAGACAAGGCAACTCCGGATAGCCACGCCGATGAATTGCACAGGGACGGTCTCGCCAAAGTCACAGTGGCCCATAGCTGGGAAACGGCATTGCGCTCTATCCGGATTATCGACAATATCAGCTTAAATAAAACAACCTGGAAAAAAATTCCTGATAAAAACTGACAGGATCAGGACGTTGATTGACAATATTTATGTATTCTTTTACAATAAGGGCAATGGAAAAGACATTATATGAGTTACAGGCAGAGGTTTGTAAGACACTTGCAAGTCCAAAAAGGCTTGAGATAATAAATGCCCTGAAAGAGGGGGAAAAGAGTGTCGGTGAGCTTGTAGATATCCTCGGCGTGCCCAAGGCAAATGTTTCGCAGCATCTTGCTGTAATGAGACATAAGGGTATCCTCCAATCAAGGAGAGAAGGGGTTAACATCTATTACAGCATAGCCAACGAGAAGGTTGTCAAGGCATGCACCCTCATGAAAGAGGTGCTCACTGAACAGTTAAAGGAAAGAAACAGGATATTAGCAAAGCTCTAACATCCGCTCTTTCAATCTCTTTATCCTGTCCCTGAGAATGACTGCCTTTTCAAAATCGAGCCTCCTGGCAGCCTCTTTCATCTCTTCCTCAAGTCTCCTGATGGTCTTCTCATCAGAGACATACTCCTCTATCGGTTCCTCCACTGAGGGCACTGTCCAGTAATCCGCCTCGTATATGGAGCTCAGCACATCCTTTATATTACTCTTTACAGTCTCAGGGGTTATGCCCATCTGCCTGTTGTACTCCAGCTGTATCTTCCTCCTCCGCTCTGTCTCATCAAGGGCCTTTTTCATGGAATTGGTGATCCTGTCGGCATAGAGAAAGACCTCGCCATTGACATTCCTTGCAGCCCTCCCTGCTATCTGTATGAGAGACCTCTCGGAACGGAGAAACCCCTCCTTGTCTGCATCAAAGACGGCCACAAGTGAGACCTCGGGAAGGTCAAGCCCCTCCCTTAACAGATTAACACCTATGAGTACATCAAACTTTCCTATCCTCAAATCCCTTAAAATCTTTACCCTCTCAAGGGTATCTATATCAGAGTGAAGATATTTTGCCCTTACACCGAGTTCCGTATAATAATCGGTAAGGTCCTCGGCCATCTTCTTTGTAAGGGTTGTGACAAGGACCCTCTCACCTTTTTCCACCCTCTTTTTGATCTCACCCAGGAGGTCTTCAACCTGCCCTGCAACAGGTCTGACAGTCATCCAGGGGTCAATGAGACCGGTTGGCCTTATAATCTGCTCCACCACCCTTCCCCCTGATTTTTCAAGTTCATACGGCCCGGGGGTGGCGGATACATAGATGGCCTGATGGACCCTCTGCTCAAACTCCTGAAATGTAAGGGGACGGTTGTCAAGGGCGGAGGGCAGGCGGAACCCGTGCTCTACAAGGGTCTGTTTTCTTGAACGGTCACCCGCATGCATCCCCCCGATCTGGGGAATGGCAACATGTGATTCGTCTACTACAAGCAGATAGTCATCAGGGAAATAATCTATCAGGGTATATGGGGGCTCTCCGGGGGCACGGCCGCTGAGGTGACGGGAATAATTCTCAATACCATGACAGTAGCCGAATTCCCTCAGCAGCTCAAGGTCAAACCGGGTGCGCTGTTCAATCCTCTGGGCCTCGATGTTCTTTCCGTGTTTCAGAAAGTATTCGATCCTCTCCTCAAGTTCCTCTTCTATTGATTTGAGGGCTGGTTCAAGCCTCTCTCCCGGCGTTATCCAGTGGCTGTTAGGATAGAGCGTCACCTTTGTTAATCTCTTTATCCTCTCACCTGTAAGGGTGTCAAATTCATAAACGGCATCTATCTCATCACCGAAGAACTCGATCCTTATTCCCCTGTACTGCGAAAAAGAGGGATATACCTCCACTATGTCACCCCTTACCCTGATGTTTCCCCTTTTGAACTCCGTCTCGGACCTCTCGTACAGCATCTCCACGAGCCTCCTGATTACGGCATCCCTTTCCATCCGCATCCCCTCCTCAACAATCAGGTGCATGGCCATATAATCCTCCGGTGACCCGATACCATAAATGCACGATACAGAGGCAACGACTATCGTATCCCTCCTCTCAAGCACAGCCCTTGTTGCAGAGTGACGCATCCTGTCTATATCGTCATTTATCATGGAGTCCTTCTCTATGTATGTATCTGACTGGGGGATATATGCCTCAGGCTGGTAATAGTCATAAAAACTGACAAAGAACTCGACCGCATTTTCCGGGAAGAGCTCCCTGAATTCGCCGTAGAGCTGTGCAGTAAGTGTCTTGTTATGGACAACCACCAGTACGGGCCTGTTAAGGTTTTCAACAACATTTGCTATCGTAAACGTCTTTCCGGAACCTGTAACGCCAAGGAGGACCTGGTGGTCAAAACCCTTCAAAACCCCCGCTGTAAGCTCTTCTATCGCCTTTGGCTGGTCACCTTTTGGGGTGAATCCTGTGCTTAATAAAAACTTGTCCATCTTTTTAGTATAATATAAATCAGGTTGAAGCCGTAAAAAGTCTGAAAATGCCGTTTTTTTGTCATTGCAAGCGGAGCAAAGCAAGCTCTAACCGTCTGATTTTAAAACAGATTGCTTCGTCGCCTTGCTCCTCGCAATGACGGTTGTGGACTTTTTCTGATTTTGGTTTGCTCCCTGCAATGACAGGTTACGGACTTTTATTGAAAAATAATATGCGATATATAATCCTCGGTACTGCCGGACATATAGACCACGGCAAGAGCGCCCTTGTGAAGGCCCTTACAGGTGTTGACCCCGACCGCCTGAAAGAGGAAAAAGAGCGTGGTATAACCATTGAACTTGGTTTTGCCGACATACATTATTCCGACGGCCTGTGCGTGGGCATAGTGGATGTGCCGGGACATGAGCGGCTTGTCAGGAATATGCTTGCCGGTGCAGGCGGTATTGATATAGTGCTTTTAGTGATTGCTGCTGATGAGGGTGTGATGCCTCAGAGCAGGGAACACCTTGCGATATGCAACCTCCTCAACATAAAGTCAGGCATTATTGTAATAACCAAGACCGACCTTGTAGAGGATGACTGGCTTGAGCTTGTCAAGGAGGAGGTGCGGGACTTTGTTAAGGGCACCTTTCTTGAGAGGGCCGGGATAATCGGGGTATCATCAAAGACCGGTGAAAACATAGACGTTCTCAAGGAGAAGATACACCGGATCGCACTTCAGGTGAGCCCCAAATCAACCGGCGGCCTGTTCCGGCTCCCTATAGACAGGATATTTACTCTAAAAGGGTTTGGGACCGTGGTTACAGGAACTGCACTCTCAGGGTCACTCTCTTCAGATGCCCAGGTGGAGATACTGCCGGCCGGTGTAAAGAGCAAGGTCAGGGGACTTCAGAGTCACGGTGAGCCAATTGAAAAGGCATATGCGGGTCAGAGGGTTGCCATCAATCTGCAGGGGGTTCAGAAGGAAGAACTGAGCAGGGGGGCTGTGGTCGTAGAGCCGGACAGGTTCAGCCCCACCCATGCAATAGATGCAGAACTGATCCTCCTTAAAGACGCCCCTGTCCTGAAGAATAAGTCGCAGGTGCATTTTCACCTCTCCACCTCAGAGTCAATCGGCAGGATTATACTCTATGACCACAATGAACTGAAACCCGGGGAGACCTCCTTTTGTCAGATAAGGCTGGAAGCACCGGTGGTTGCGGTCTCGGGTGACAGGTTTATAATCAGGCGCTTCTCACCTGTTGTTACAATAGGAGGAGGGGTTATCCTTGATTCACAGGCAAGAAAGAGACGGAAGAAAGACGGCCTTGATGACCTTAAGGTTTACAGGGACGGCGACCTTGGAGAGAAGATCGCCACAAAGGTGAGAAGATCAGGTGTCAGGGGCATGACCCGTCACCTGCTTCAGGGATGGATAAATGCCGATACAGCAGATATCTATAACGTGATAGAGAAACTGAAAGCAGAGGGTGTGCTCGTTCAGTTTGAAGACAGGCTGATCCACAGGGATATTTTCCAGGGTCTCAGGGAGAGGATTATAGATACACTGGGCAGGTTCCATAAAAACAATCCCCTGAAGCCGGGGATGTCAAAGGAAGTCCTCAGATCCCTCTTCGGGCTTGAACAAAGGACTTTTCAGGGGATACTCTCCATAATAAAGGAGATAGTGGTTGAGAAAGACACGGTGAGGCTTGCG
>BDTQ01000196.1 GCA_002898135.1 bacterium BMS3Bbin07 | reverse complement strand
AGGAACTGGGCTATTAAAATGATAATAATCGATGAGGCCACGATTATGAGTGGTTTAATCCCTTCCTCTGTAATAGATTCGAAATCCACCGACAGTCCGATTGCGGCCAGTGCGGTAGCGAGGGAAAAACGGCTGATGGGTGCAGAGATGTCAGAGAGCCAGCCGAGCTTGAAGATGTTTACCACAACGGCAAGAAGGACAAAGACGGCTATGAACCAGGGGATATAGATGCGCCTGTCTTCTTTCCTGGAGAGGAAGACGGTCAGGGTTACAAGGAAGACGAGAAAAGACATTCTGAGGAGTTTATACTTGAGGGCTGTTGTTACACATTCGCTCCCGTATGTGGATGCCGCCACCTTTATCTGTCCGATCATCGGCAGCGTTGTGCCGGTAATAAAGGCAAATTCCTTTACCCCTATATCAAAGAAGTTTGCAAATATAGGATAGGCTATCATCCCAAAAAGACCGTAGATCATCACGACAATCAGAGAGATGGAAGTTTCTTCACTGTCTGATTTTATCAGGGGGGAGACAATTGCAATTGCTGATGCCCCGCAGATTGACATGCCCGTGGCAAGTAGTATCCGGATATTTTTTCTTACCCCGAACCATTTTGAGATGAAGTAGACAAGGGTAAATATTGCAACAAAAGTGGGAAAGACCAGAGGGGTCATGGCAGGGTCGATCTCTCTTATCGAGAGCTGTGCACCATAAAGGGCTATCCCTACAGGGAGGAATATCTTGATTGCGAGATTAATTCCGTCATTCAGAAAGTTTCTATCCTCCAGGATGTTGGAAAATAACATTCCAAGGATTATCGAGATTGCCAAGGCATCAAAAGTGGGATGAATATAGGAGAGAATAAAGGCAATAACAGCAATAACGAGAGATATTATCAGACCAGACAATTTCTTTACCATTACTTTAAACTTACCACAAAGTATCTTTTTTTTCAAGCTGACACCGGCAATGACTCGCCAGTGCCTGTCTCCCTTTTCCGATAATCCCGTTTTGCCTTGAAGAACAGCAGTAGCCGGAGCCCCAAATGAGTTATAATATTTTGATGGCAAGAGGGTTAATCATAATAGGTCTTTTGGGTGTGTTGGCAGGTGTCTTTTCAGGGGTCGTTTTCCGGAGCCTCTCTGATCTGCCAAGGATTGAGGCCCTTGAGGAATATAACCCTATTGAAGCATCAAAAGTCTATTCCGCTGCAGGTGACGTTATTGCCGAGTATTATGTTGAGAGGCGTACCTTTGTCCCGTTTTACAGGATACCCGGGTATGTGAGGAATGCATTTGTGGCAATTGAGGATGAGAGGTTTTACAGGCATCATGGTATTGATTTCATCGGTATAGCAAGGGCGCTGGTTTATGACATCAAGGCAGGCAGGATTGTTCAGGGCGGCAGCACTATAACGCAGCAGCTTGCAAAACTGCTCTTTCTCAAACCTGAGAGGAATATTTCAAGGAAGATAAAGGAGGCGGCATTATCCATACAGATTGAGAAGAGATATACAAAGGACGAAATAATGGGGCTTTACCTGAACCAGGCATATTTTGGCACCAAGGCATACGGAATCGAGGCTGCATCTCATACCTACTTTAACAAATCCACTGAAGAACTGACACTTGCAGAGGCTGCCCTTCTGGCAGCCATTCCGAGGGCGCCTTCATATTACTCGCCATTCAAGAATCCGGAAAAGGCACTTAAGAGGCGGAACCTTGTTCTCAGAAAGATGTTAAGCCTTGGATATATAACTGAAGAGGAGTATAATGCGGCATTGAAAGAACCCCTGCCCGACAAGGTCCACAGGAGACGTTACAAGGCCCCGTATTTTATTGAGTATCTGAGGGATATACTTGAACGCAGATACTCGGACAGTCTCTACACAGCGGGACTGAGGATATATTCAACCCTTGATATGGGTATGCAGGAGGTTGCAGAGAATGCTGTAACCAAAGGTGTGCAGGCGCTTGATAAGAGGATTGCCCCCGGTGTGCAGGCTGCCCTGCTTGCCGTGGATCTGGAGACAGGAGAGGTCAAGGCTATGGTGGGGGGGACGGACTTCTGGCAGACCCAGTTCAACAGGGTAACCCAGGCATACAGACAACCCGGCTCTGCATTCAAACCGTTTGTATACCTGGCAGCACTGGAGAAGGGGTTTATCCCTGAAGACGTGATTGTGGATACCGAGGTGGGGTATCCAACCCCGGATAACAAGGATGTCTGGTCTCCGCGGAATTATGAAAAACAATATAATGGCGAGGTAACACTCAGATATGCACTCGCACACAGTCTGAACTCGGCAACAGTATGTCTTGCTGATACGATAGGGATTGAGAATGTTGTCAGGACGGCAAGGGAGGTAGGGATACGCCGTAAGGTCAAACCCTACCTTTCATCGGCAATCGGGGCATCAGAGGCGACACTTAGGGATATGGTCTATGGTTATGCAACCCTTGCACGGGGGTACAGGCTGAAACCACTCTTTATCGACAGGGTTACAGATCGTGACGGGCTGACCCTGGAGGAGAATTACCCGGGGGCTGACAGGGTTGTTGATGAAGCAGTGGTGGATGAGATCAGGGATATGCTCCGCTCCGTTATCCTTCAGGGTACCGGAAGGATGGCGAGGGGAATCAAGCGGCCTGTTTATGGAAAGACAGGTACAACCAATGACTACACAGATGCATGGTTTGTCGGTTTTGATGACAGGGTGGCCGTGGGAGTATGGGTTGGAAGGGATGACCACACCCCTATCGGTGACAAGGAGACAGGGGCAAGGGCGGCCCTTCCGATATGGATAGAGTTTATGAAAAACTACCGCTGAATCATTGTTTGTCAGAAACTCCCCGGCGGATACGGAGGTTTAAAATCTCTCATATAATTATTGATGGATACAATCTCATCGGGACACAGCACTGGGATCTCGAGTCCCGGAGGAACGAACTCGTCAAAAGACTGATCAGATACAGGGGACTCCTGGGTCATGATATAACCGTGGTCTTTGATGGACATGGCGGCGTTTCATCCAAAGAGACGGTAAAGGTTGATGGCGGCGTCAGGATAATATTTTCGAGGATAGCGAAGAAGGCGGATGATGTGATAAAGGAGATGCTTGTCAGGGAGAAGAAGTTCTTTATCGTGATCAGCTCGGACAGGGAGGTGGCTGACTTTGCCTGGTCCCATGGGTCTGTGCCGGTTGGTTCCGCTGATTTCCTCAAAAAGCTCAGCCGTGCGTTAAGAGAGAAAGAGTTTGCAGGTGATGAAGAGATGATGGATGAATTAACAGAGAAGATGCTTGGCGATGAAGAGGAAGAAGATGAGTGGTCAGTCAGGAAGGGCTCTTCACGCAGACTCTCAAAACGTCAGAAGGCCGTAACGAGGGCCTTGAACAAGTTGTAATGGGGCTGAATTCCGGCAGGGTGAGGCCTGCAGACGCTATCACTGTAATCTTTATCTCGCTCTTTGCCCTGTTGACCGTGATTTATTACGGCTCTATTGAATCTGCCGGTAGACTGCTTGTTACATATATCTCGTTGCTCTCCATTCAATTGATCCTTATCAGGTATTCTCCTGAACGCGGGTTCTGGAAATTATTTCATGACATTGTCTTTCCTGTAATAGCCGTGTTTCTTGTATTTGACACCATGACAGAGCTCGTGCCGGGCGTAAACCCCGGGGACATTGATTACCTGCTCATACGGGCGGATTACTGGTTGTTGGGGGGCTACCCCACGGTCTGGCTTGAAAGGGTGGTGAATCCCTATCTTACGGAGATACTGCAGTTGGCCTATACAAGTTATTATTTTCTTCCGGTTATTCTCGGGATCGTCCTCAGGATAAAGAAGAAAGAGACCGAGTTTAATGACGGCCTGGTCTTTATACTCCTCTGCTTTTATCTGTCATACGTGGGATACGTACTCTTTCCTGCACTTGGTCCGAGGTATACGATGAACCACCTCCAGTCAATTCCCCTTGAGGGCACGCTGCTTTTTGAGAAGATATACGGCATACTCAATAGTATTGAAGGCATAAAGAGGGACGCCTTTCCAAGCGGTCACACAGCAGTAACCCTGGTGGTTCTGCACCTTGCATTCCGTTATGAAAAGAGGCTTTTTTATATCTATCTGCCGATAACGCTCCTCCTTTTGTTTGCTACCGTCTATTGCCGATATCACTATGTTGTGGATGTGCTGGGGGGTATTGTATTGTATGTGATAACCATGATAGCCGGGCAATGGTTTATCAGGTCCTTCCGTAAATTCACTTAATTTCCTGCATTGTTTTACATCCTTGCATGGTTCAGGTTAATATATAAGTCCGTGTTTATTTGAAGATGCACAATTTGTCGTTCAAATGAGGAGCAAACAGGTTTAGTATATATGGAAGAACGGATTCAAAAGATACTCGCAAAAATGGGCGTTGCCTCAAGGCGCAAGGCGGAAGAACTCATCCTCGAGGGCAGGGTGGTTGTAAACGGAAAGACAGCCGTTCCCGGGATGAAGGCGGACCCTGAAAGGGACCATATAAGGGTTGACGGCAAGCTTTTGCGCGGGTCTGAGCCAAAGGTCTACATCATA
>BDTQ01000195.1 GCA_002898135.1 bacterium BMS3Bbin07 | reverse complement strand
CTCAGTCTGTTGAGGAGGTTGACCCTGGAGGAAATAAGGTAGTTATAGGAAGAATCGGGGTCAAAAAACTCGGAGGAGGTTTCTTTGAGTCCGTTCAGAGCGACTCAGTTCTTGATGCACCTGTCAAAGGCGTGACAGCCACTTATAAGATGGGATTCTTTGTTGTAGACTCCATCAAAATGTTGATAACAAGACAGGTGTCTCTAAAGAACATAAGCGGTCCTGTGACAATATTACAGGAATCGGGCAAGGCAGCCTCAGCAGGCCTTCTGACGTATTTCATGTTTATGGCATTGTTGAGTGTGAACCTTGGTGTCCTTAATCTCCTGCCGATTCCTATCCTTGATGGAGGTCACATCGTCATGTTTGTGATAGAGGGGATAAAGGGAAAACCCCTCAGTGAAAGGACAGTTGCTGTTACTCAAAAGATAGGCCTTGCGCTTCTGCTACTTCTTATGGCATTCGCACTCTATAATGACTTTGTCAGAATCTTTACAGGAAGCAGTACCCCGTGACAGAAGACCGGATAGAGATTAAAGTATATTATGAGGATACTGATTGCGGAGGGGTTGTCTATTATGCCAATTACTTCAGATACTTTGAACGCGCAAGGACTGAATACCTGGAGCAAAGAGGGGTCTCTCTAAAGGGGTTGATGGAGAATGGGGTCTGTTTTGTTGTTGTTGATGCCTCTGCACATTACCGTCAGTCAGGGAGATACGGCGATATTTTAATGATTCAGACAGATATAACTGACAGGGGGCCTGCCAGTATTACATTTTCACATCAGGTAACGAGAAAGCAGACAGGAGATCTGCTTGTCTCCGGTCTTGTGAAAATTGCCTCCGTGTCAGAGCAGATGAAACCAATAAAACTTCCTGAATCCGTCCTTCAGGTTTTAGGGTGAAAAGATTTAACAACCCTGTGATTGCCGGAACATTGAGATGAAGCCGGCTTTACTGAAGAAACAGATATCTGCCGGCGGGCTTGTTTTCAAAAGGGACAGCGACGGAATAAAGGTTGTTCTTGTTTCTGTAAAGGACGGTTCGGTATGGACACTTCCAAAAGGACTGGTTGAAAAAGGGGAAGAGCCGGAGGTGGCTGCCCTGAGAGAGGTGCAGGAAGAGACAGGCCTGAGGGGACGTATAGTGGATAGCCTTGATACTGTCTCATACTGGTATTTCCTGAAGGATGAGAATACAAAGTATCATAAAACAGTCTATTATTATCTTATTGAGTATATGGGCGGGAGTACGGATAACCATGACTGGGAGGTTGATGAGGCTTCATGGTTTCCTCTTGATGATGCATTGAAAATGGTAAAATATAAAGGCGACAGGGAGATACTTGAAAGGGCAAGAGAGAGGCTTTTACGTATAGATGAAAAATAGAAAGGTCCTCCTAAGAGAGGAAGTCGGGAAAGAGATGGATAGGCTGCGGTCAGAGGGCAAGAGGATTGTCTTTACAAATGGCTGTTTTGACCTGATCCATGCAGGCCATATTCAGTATCTTGGGGAGGCCAAAGCCTTGGGCGATATACTTGTAGTCGGTGTGAACTCCGATGCTTCCGTCGGGAGATTAAAAACCAAAAGGCCCATAGTCCCTCAGGAGCAGCGGGTCGAGGTCCTCTCAGCCCTCGAGATGGTGAGTTACGTTACCATATTTGCCGAGGATACACCGTATGAGGTTATAAAGTTAATTATGCCTGATGTGCTTGTTAAGGGAGGGGACTGGGAGGTAGGGGATATTGTTGGTGCAGACCTTGTCAAAGAGGTTCATAGCCTTCCTTACAGACAGGGTATCTCCTCAACGGGTATAATTGAGCGGATTATTGAGAGGTTCTGTCAAGCTTCATGAAGTCGCTTCTGCTTGCTTCCTTTAAAGATATTGCTAAAGCTTTGCCGCAAACGGTTGAAGCACAATCTGTCCCTGCCTTTAAGGTTTTCAATCTCAGGGACTCATCCAAAACCCTTTTTGTTGCCCTCATGGCCCTTCAAAACAGGAACTGCAACCATATCCTGTTTGCCGGTACAGAGAATGAGGCAGAGGCACTGAGAAATGACGTGTTTTTCTATCAAAACATCCTTGATGGTTCTGACACATCTAATACCCCCGTGTTTCTGCCTGAGCAGGGAGATATCGATTCCACAGGTATACGGCTTAGAAATATCCTGGAACTTAAAAAGGGAAGGATGTTTATTGGTTCAATGGATGCATTCCTTTCTCCTACGTGGAGGCCTGAGGACTTATCTCTCTCCATCTTAAAGCTTGAAAAAGGGATGACAATCCGCAGGGAAGGGCTTGCCGAAAGGCTTCAGTCTATTGGCTACAGGCAGGTGCCTCTTGTTTCAGAAAAAGGCGAACTTAGCGAGAGGGGCTGGGTTTTTGATCTTTATCCATCAAATATGGACAGACCAATCAGGCTCGAATTCTTCGGAGATGAACTGGACGAGATAAAGACCTTTGAGATCGATACCCAGCGCTCCGACAGCCAACTGAACGAGGCCGAAGTCCTGCCTGCAATTGAAAAAGAAGGGAGCCCATTGATTTCCTCCTTTGATGGAGAGACCTTTTGTTATTTTACAGAGACAATAAGGGGTCAGGTCTCAACATTTGACACTTCTCCAGATTTGTGTCAAATGTTGAGACCTGACCCCTTTTTTATAACCCTCCATTCATTGCCTATGGAGGGGGAGACAGAAGCATCGACAAGTTCTCTCTCCGGCCTTGGGCTCCTCCATAGTGAGAGAAAGGATATCTACGGGCTTGCGGAAGTGTTGAAGAGGTTGGATGAGAAGGTTGTTTTTGTGCTCTCCTCTGAATCTCAGGCAAAGAGGATAAATGAGGTGCTGGGGGATGGGGGAGTGGTTGCTCCGCTGGTTTCCATGGATGACATCGGAGGCTACAGTGGAAAGTATTCAATTACTGTTGGGGTGCTTTCCGGGGGGCTTCATATTCCAGGACTGATAATCCTTACAGAGAAGGAGATATTTGGAAGGAGACCACTCTTAAAACCCCACAAGGTCTCCAGGGTCAAGAAGCTGCTTGAGACAATAGAGGACCTTAAGGCCGGTGATTATGTTGTTCACCGTGAGCACGGTATGGGGAGGTTTGCAGGACTTGAACCTCTTCATGCCTCTGCATACAAGGGAGAGGCCATGGTCATAGAGTATGCAGATGGTGCAAGGCTCTATCTGCCCCTGCAGAATATCGGCCTTATTCAGAAATACAGGGCCGCCGAAGGGGTTATTCCAAATCTTGACAGGCTTGGGGGGAGTCGCTGGAAGAAGAAAAAGACGAGGGCGAGGAAAAAGGTCCGTGAGCTTGCCGGTAAACTTATATCCATTTATGCACAGAGAGAGGTAGTCGAGGGCTACTCCTTCAGCCCTGATACGGAGCTCCACAGGGAGTTTGATGCCTTTTTCCCCTTCGAGGAGACAGCGGATCAGATCAGGGCATGGGAAGAGATAAAGAGAGATCTGGAATCCCCAAGGCCCATGGACAGGTTGCTGTGTGGTGATGTGGGCTATGGTAAGACAGAGATGGCAATGCGAGCAGCATTCAAGACAGTTTATGATGGAAAACAGGTTGCAGTACTTGTCCCGACCACTATTCTCTGTGAGCAGCATTTCAGAAATTTTCAGGCAAGGTTCTCGGCATTCCCGTTAAAGATTGATTTCCTGAGCCGTTTCAAGTCTGCTTCTGAGACAAAGAAGACTCTTTCTGCCCTGAGCCGGGGGGATATTGACATTATTATTGGCACACATGGGCTCTTAAGCAAAAAGGTGCAGTTCTATGACCCCGGACTTCTGATAATAGATGAGGAACACCGTTTTGGTGTAACTCATAAGGAGAGGATAAAGGAACTGAAAAAAGGGGTTGATTGTCTCTCAATGAGTGCAACCCCGATTCCAAGGACCCTTGAGATGTCACTTTCGGGTATCAGGGAGATGAGCATGATTGAGACACCCCCTGAGGAGAGACTTGCGATTAAGAGTATGATCAGCACATTCAATGACTCTGTAATAAAAAAGGCGGTGTTGAGTGAGCTTGACAGAGGCGGGCAGGTCTTTTTTGTACATAACAGGGTGAAGGACATTTACGGTATGGGAGACTACCTCACAGGGCTTGTCCCTCAGGCAAGGCTTGCCATTGCTCATGGACAGATGGCCGGGCGGGAGCTGGAAGATGTAATGCTCAGGTTTATGGATGGGGCAATAGACCTTTTACTTGCAACGGCCATAATCGGTTCAGGTATTGATATACCGTCGGCAAATACGATAATCATCAACAGGGCGGATCGGATGGGTCTTGCGGACCTCTACCAGTTGAAGGGCAGGGTGGGAAGGGGTAACCAGAGGGCCTATGCGTATTTCCTTCTGCCCCCGCCCGATAAACTCACTGAAGATGCCAGGAGGAGAATTGAGGCAATAGAGGAACTAAGCTATCTGGGAGCAGGCCTCAGACTTGCCATGAAGGACCTTGAAATAAGGGGTGCCGGTAATCTCCTTGGTGCCGACCAGTCCGGACATATCCATGCCGTGGGATTTGAAATGTATATGGAGATGCTTCAGCAGGAGGTGGCAGCCCTTAAAGGCATGCCTGTGGAGGAGGAGTTTGAGCCCTCAATAGACCTTGGCCTGAGTGCCTACATTCCCGAGGAATACATTGAGGATATGAGTATAAGACTCAGTATGTACCGAAGACTCAGCATCTGTCATTCAGATGAGGAAGTCAATACATTAGGTGAAGAGATGACGGACCGGTTTGGAGTACTTCCTGAGCCTGCAGTTGCCCTGGTTGACCTGATAAAACTTAAGGTGCTGGCAAGGGGATTGAAGATTGTCTCTGTGAGCTCAACGAATGGGACTGCAAAGGTC
This sequence comes from bacterium BMS3Bbin07, assembly GCA_002898135.1. Lineage (GTDB taxonomy): Bacteria > Nitrospirota > Thermodesulfovibrionia > Thermodesulfovibrionales > JdFR-85 > BMS3Bbin07. The sequence continues at coordinate 1,709 of BDTQ01000195.1, read as the reverse complement.
CGGTTTTCTCCCAAAACACCGGTTAAGGTTGAAGATATACTGAGCTGCGAGAATACCTGCAGGGGAAGATTGCACCTTCATGAGGAAGGTTTTTCGATAAAGGGACCCTGGAGTTCAAAAGCGGAGTTGGTGAAGAGTTTAAAGGAGATTTTTTCAGTTCTGGGCTGAGGTGTAAAGTCAGTGAAACAGGGTCCTGTTACTTGCTTTTCAGAAAAATCATTGTATATTCTTCACGGTTACTGCTATAATGTAAATTAATGTTTCAATTAGCTCAACCGATATTACAACTGAAGCTTCTTTTTAAGACCTTCAGTTAAAAGGGTTTTAATACTCCATTGTAACTTAGTATCAACTCTTATTTTTCTGCTGGGGGAATGTTTTGACCAAGAGAAGACATGACAGGGTATCTCTGAAACTCACTGTTGAATATTCTATAACCGTGAAGAAACAGTCTGCTGTAAAGAACATACAGCTTTCTGGAATTGTAAGAGATGTATCCGCAGGGGGGGTTGGGCTTGTAACGGATTATCCTTTAATCCAGGGAAATATGATCAGGATAAAAAGCTCGGCTCCCGAGCTTCCGAAATATGGTGTTGTAAGATGGGTTAGCAGGGAGGGAGAGTCATACAGGGTAGGATTACGGAGCTGCAGTCATTGCGGAGAATATTAAGGGAATTCCCAGCCTATAATCGCCTGCCTGTCTCCATGTCAAACACGTGAATTTTTTCATCAGGCATTTTTATATAGATACTGTCACCTGCTGAGACACCGTCATCAATAGAGGCCTTTCCTTTCAGCCTGGTTTCCTTCCACATCATATCTAACCAGACGATTGAACCCTCAAGTTCAACAAGCTCAACAATTGCCTCAGCATCGGTTTTCTCTTCAATAGAAACAGTTATATCCTCTGGCCTTATGCCGAGTAAAATGGTTTTAGCCTCAGGGATTGTGCTGACTTCAGGTTCGAAAACCCTGTTGTTACAGACCACCCTCAGCGGTTCTTTTGAGAGCACTTCAACCTCAAAGAAATTCATTGACGGGCTCCCTATAAAGCCGGCAACAAAGGAGTTAGCCGGTTTTGTGTATATCTCTAATGGTATTGCACACTGCTGAATCTCTCCCAAGTGCAGTACCGCTATCCTCTCGGAAAGACCCATGGCCTCTGCCTGGTCGTGAGTGACATATACTATCGTTGTCTTAAGTTCCCGGTGTAACCTTTTGAGCTCTGCCCTCATCTCTATCCTCAGCCTTGCATCAAGGTTTGAGAGGGGTTCATCCATTAAAAAGACCTTTGGCTTTCTTATAATCGCCCTTCCAAGGGCCACCCTCTGCCTCTGGCCGCCTGAAAGTTCCTTCGGCTTTCTGTGCAGCAACTCCGCAAGCCCGAGGATAGATGCCACCTTTTCCACCTCTTTCCGGATTATCTTTTTATCTGTCTTTTTCATTTTAAGCGGAAATGCAATGTTTTCGTATACCGTCATATGGGGATAGAGGGCATAGCTCTGAAAGACCATTGCCACATCCCTGTCTTTGGGGGGAAGGTCATTTACGAGGATGTTATCAAAATATATATAGCCGGAGGTTACTGGTTCAAGCCCTGTAATCATATTGAGTATTGTAGATTTTCCGCACCCGCTCGGTCCTAAAAATGTGAAAAACTCTCCATCGGCGATGGTGAGGTACATGTCCCTGATTACAACGGTATCCTT
>BDTQ01000194.1 GCA_002898135.1 bacterium BMS3Bbin07 | reverse complement strand
GGAACAAACAGTTTCTCAAAATCATCTTTTCTTATCCCTATGCCGTTGTCCTCAATCACAACCTAAACCATACCCTTTTCCAGGGCCCTTGACTGTATTCTGATCATTGGCACCAAATCATTGCCCTTTGCAATAGATTGCCTTATGGCAGTGTCAGCGTTGTCAAGAAGATTAAAAAAAACCTCTCTTAACTGTGACAGGTTCCCCAAAACTTTTAAAGAAGTCTCGACATTGATCTCAAACCTTGTTTGACTGAAAGCTGATCTTTTCAGTCTCATCATCTCAAAGGCACTTTCAATTGTCTCCTTTAACGAAACCCGAGACACCTCTTCAGATGAGGTTTTTGAATAATTTCTAAGCTTTTCAATCGTATCTTCTGCCTGCCTTATGTTGTTGACTATGGAACTTACAAGCTCCTTCCCCCTCTGGTTAAAGGTGTCTGAGTACATGATGTTGAGCGACTCTACTGCAAGCAGAATTGTATGGAGCCGGTTATTTATCTGATGTCCCAATCCAGAGGCCATGGTTCCGAGAGACGACATTTTTGCAGCATGGAAGAGTTCAGAGCCAGCTCTTTCGAGGTCCTTCAGATACAGTGCGTTCTCAATTGCAAGGGCAAACTGGTTGGACAGCGTGAGGAAGGTATCAATCTCATCAGAGGAAAAGTGCTGGCCGGACCTCTTGTTTCCAAAAACAAGAAATCCAACAATACCCCGCCGGGTACAGCATGGTATGATGATCGTGGCATTAAGCCTTTGCATCTCGTCAACCACCCCACGGCCTTCCCCCCTGCTGAGGAGTTCGTCCCTGTTCAGTATCTCTTTTTTAGATATTTTCTTTACAACAGGGTTGTCCATATCGAGCGTTACCGGTCTCTTAGGAAGCAGAGGCCTCTCTGCCTTTAGTTGAAAAGAGTTTGACTCTCCATCAAACAGATATATTGCAGCATATCTCAGCCGTGCAATGAGAGTTAATAGTATTACTACAAACTTGAGCAACCTGTTCAGGTCTCTTTTATATAACATCCCATGGGATGCATACAAAAGGGTCTGCTGGTAACGTCTCTGTTGCTTTAATAGCAAATTCTCAGTACGTTCCCCTATATAAATATACAGGAGCGGAGCAGTTGCAGCGAGCATAAGGGCAACGGATACGGGAATTATCCATAATCCGGGGCCAAGGAGCTTTATACCTAAAAGAAAAGGCGTACCGGTAACAACAACAGCGGTTATAAACAGTAGGAATAACCTTGCAAGGGCCACTCTTATATCAAGGAGTTGATGTCTCAGGGTTGCATATGTGAGGATAAATGTAAAGAGTGACATAAAGACAAAACCGAGCGGCATCACAGGTATACCGTAGTTACCAAGGAAATCAACGGATGCAAGGGATGCAACCAAGAGTCCCGTAAAGATGTATTTAAGCTTGGTCCTTTGTATGGACGGGATATTCTTCTTCTTTAGCTCTTTATATATCAGGTTTAGGGCCGAAAACAGTGTAATCAGGAAAAAGAGCATAAAGATAATGTGAAGAGGGCTTGACGCTGCAGGATAAAAACCCCAGGGGTATATGAAAAGACCTTTTATCATGTAGCGTGTACCTACCACTGTGAAGGCAAATAAGGTAGATATGAGATACCTGACAGCTATCCTTCTTCCCGAGGTTCTGCCCACGAATTCATATGCAAACTGGTAGAACGTTGAAGGGATAAAGACTATTCCAACGTAACATATCCTGAACAACAGGAGGGATGTATCATAACTATCTGAAAAAGTTGCCAGAAAAGCAAAAAAAAGCCAGAAGAATGATGCCAGACAAAAAAGGAAAAGGCTCATGTTTATTCTTGACTTCCGGTTGTTCAGATAGACCATGACACCGTGAGAGATGACGGTGATGGAAGCAATGAGGTATAAGATGCTGATTAATGGTTTCATGGATTATTTACCAGGTTATAATTCAAACTTTATTTCGGACATTATGACCATGTTAATTATATCACATGAATGCCGGAAGCTTGAAAAAATATAATAAAAACCCTGCAGATTATGATAAAATTGATTAATCATGAGTTGATAATTTGCAATGGAGGTGTTTTACTGATGGGTGAAGACGAAATCTATGATGTTCTGATTATCGGAGGTGGTCCTGCAGGTCTTACAGCAGCCCAGTATGCTGCAAGGGCTCACCTCAAGACAGCTATTCTCGATAAATCCTCTTCAGCAGGGGCCCTTGCAATTGCAGATAAGATAGAGAACTATCCTGGCTTGACAGAGCCCATCTCCGGCAAGGAACTTCTCGATATATTCCGGGAGCAAGCGATACGATTCGGGGCAGAATACCTTGAGGTACAAGTCATAGGTGTAAATCTGGACAAAGAGATAAAAGAAATCTACACAATAGAGAAGACTTTTCAGGGAAAGGCAGTTATTTTAGCAACCGGTGCTATGGGCAGGAAACCTACCGTCAAGGGAGAGAAGGAGTTCCTCGGGAAAGGTGTAAGCTACTGTGCAATATGTGATGCTGCGTTTTTCCGGGGTAAGACTGTCTGTGTTATTGGAGACTCTGAGGAAGCTGTAAAGGAAGCCGAGCTGCTTACACGCTTTGCTGAGACTGTGTATCTGATAGCTCCCTCAAAGTCACTCAACATTTCAGGCGAACATCACCTGTCTAAAATTGACAATCTGAAATTACTCACAGGTCATGCCGTTTTATCCATTGAAGGGGGAGAGGTAGTTGAAAGGATAAAACTGAAGGACAGAAACACAGACAAAGAGAAGGTGTTACCCATGGACGGGGTCTTTGTTTATCTTCACGGAAACAAGCCGGTAGTTGATTTTCTTAACTTTTCCGTTGATATCAGTGATGAAGAATGTATAATAACGAACAGGATGATGGAAACAAATCAGCCGGGAGTTTTTGCGGCTGGCGATGTCACCTGTGTTGAGGACAGACGAGTGGTCGTAGCTGCGGAGAACGGCTGTGTGGCAGCACTGTCTGCAGATAAGTATGTTCACCACAGAAAGAGACGTAGATATGACTGGTCAAAATAAATAACATAGA
>BDTQ01000193.1 GCA_002898135.1 bacterium BMS3Bbin07 | reverse complement strand
ATAAAAACTCGTTTCAATGCACTTTTGGTAAAAAAGGCAATTCCTGTGAAATGCCATTATGAATACAGAAAGTGGCTGCGGTATTATCTGGACTTTTATTAAACCGGCAAATAAAAGCAGAGTTTTTAAAAGGAACACACCCCTTAATCCCCTCTTGATAGAGGGGAAAGCAGAGGATTTACAGATAAGGGGCGGAATGGGGATAGGGAACGGCGTGCAAGCTGATAAACAGCAATGAGAAAGCAGGAAGCATGTACTCTCCCCTCTAAAAAGAGGGGGCAGGGGGTGTGTAAAGAGCGGGTTTTCATCTGGTTAACTGTTTGATATTGCAGACAAACATGTCTCTCTGAATAGTTGCCGGGTTAATAATATTATAAAAGGGGTTTTGTTATGGCGGAAGCAGACAGGATAAGCATACTTGTTGTTGAGGATGAGCAGGATATGCGGGAGTTTTTGAGAGACATCCTGCTGGAGCACGGCTATGCCGTGGAGACAGCCTCGAACGGTCACGATGCCCTTGCCATGATGGAGAGTCGGAGGTTTCAGATTGTCATCTCGGATATAAAGATGCCTGTTATGGACGGACTCTCCTTTCTTGACCGGACGAGAACCGGGAATGGTTTTTCCCCCTTTGTTATCCTTATCACTGCTTTTGGAAATATAGACGATACGGTAAAACTCATGGACAGGGGCGCCTATGACTATATTATAAAACCCTTTAAGATGGAACAGATACTGGTTGCCGTTAAAAAGGCGGTCAGGGAACTTGAGATGAGGAAGAGGCTGCAGGAACTTGAGGAAATGACCGCAAAGCGCTACAGTTTTCACAATCTTGCAGGCAAGAGCCCGGCCATGGTAAAGATTTTTACCTTTATTGAGAAGATAGTGGATTCAGGTGGCAATGTGCTTATCGAGGGCGAGACCGGTACCGGAAAAGAGATGATTGCAAGGGCGATTCACCTCTGTTCACAAAGAAAGGAAAAACCGTTTGTTCCTGTAAATTGTGCCTCCATTCCCGAGGGGCTCCTGGAGAGCGAGCTCTTTGGTCATGTCAGGGGGGCCTTTACTGATGCAAAGAACGATAAAACAGGGCTCTTCCTTGAGGCACAGGGAGGGACTCTCCTGCTTGATGAGATTACGGAAATGCCTGTAACCTTGCAGCCAAAACTCCTCAGGGCCCTGCAGGAGAGGAAGGTTAAGCCTGTTGGAAGCAATAAATACATTCCCTTTGATGTCAGGATTATCTCTGCAACCAACAGGAATCTGAGGGAAGAGGTGAGGGCGGGCAGGTTCAGGGAGGACCTTTATTACAGACTCAACATATTCAGGATAGAGCTTCCCCCGCTCAGGCAGCGCAGGGAGGACATCCCCATCCTTGTGCAGGAGTTCCTGAACAGGTATGAACAGAAGGAGAAGAAGGTCCGGATTTCTCCAGAGGTCATGAGGTTTTTTATGGATTATCCATGGCCCGGAAACATAAGGGAACTTGAGAATGTGGTCGAACGGTCCGTGTATCTCTCAGAGGATGGAGTTGTGCAGATAAAAGACCTGCCCGATGAAATGCTTGCAGCCGGAAGCGCGGAAGAAGGGTTTAAATTTGTAGAGGAGAAATCGCTGGATGAGCTTCAGCGGCAGTACATAGAGCATATTCTGGAGAAATGCGGTGGAAACAAGAAACGGGCAGCGGAAATCCTTGGTGTAAACCGGAAGACCATATACAGAAAGCTCCTGGAGGTTAAAAGCAGGTGAGACAAATTGTCTCACCTGTGTCCCCTTCTGTCCCACTCAGTATCTGCCCCTCTATTGTCCACGGGATACTGTAATCCCGATAAATTCTTTAAAAACAAGGCCCTGGACTTATTACCGGCATATTGTTTGACGCTGGCATATCTTTTGCATTATAATTTGTTTTGAATATTGATGTTAAGAATAGAGTTGCGCCCTGTGCGTTCCCCGGATGCATTCAATCGTGTTTGATTTTCCGGAAAACTCCACTTTTTTATCTGTCACTCAGGCAATAAATGACTTTGCCGACAATAAGTGAGTTTGCGCACAGGCACTAAATCAGGATGGAGGATGGAGGTGTATGAAGAAGTCTGCCAAAAAGACAGTGATAGCAGTGATGCTTATTGTGGCAGGTGTCGGGTTTCTGATATACAAAGGGGTTTCAGAGACCGGAGTCTATTACCTGACAGTGGGTGAGGTGATAGCTGCAGACCCGGGGAGCTTTAACGACAGGGGCATAAGGGTCAGCGGAAAGGTTGTGGAAGGTTCCACAAACTACAACCAGAGGGACCTCCTCCTTACATTTACTGTAAGGGATCTCGATGACGATACAAAGACCATGAAGGTCATGTATACCGGGGTTGTTCCGGATGCATTCAAGCCGGATGTTGAGGTGATACTTGAAGGAAGCTATGACAGGGCGAGGAACACATTCTCTGCAACGACCCTCCTTGCCAAATGTCCATCAAAATACAAAATTGAAGAAACCGGAGAAAAGGAGTAGAATATGGTAAATTTTGGTAACCTGTCGCAGGGTTTTGCGTTTATATTTTCCCTGGCATCAATGGCCTTTCTTCTTACCGGGCTGATGAAGAATGATATGAGGTTTATAGAGAGCGGCAGGCGGTCGCTTTACGGTCTCGCACTCTTTACAACACTTGCCTCAATCGCACTGGGGTATCTCTTTGTAACCGATAATTTTCAGGTGGAGTATGTGGCATCCTATTCAGACAGGGCACTGCCGATTTTTTACAAGGTCACTGCCTTCTGGGCCGGACAGAAGGGCTCTCTGCTCTTCTGGGCATGGGTGCTCAGTATCTTTACGGCTATCGTAGTCCGTAACACGAGGACGGACCTGAAAAGCAGGAACACCCCCTATATCTATCTCGTCCTTGCCACTACCGCGAGCTTTTTTCTCCTCCTTCTTACCTCACTCTCAAATCCGTTTGCGCTTTTAGGGTTTATCCCCAAGGACGGTCAGGGCCTTAACCCCATGCTCCAGAATCCCGGTATGATCTTTCATCCACCTACGCTCTTTCTGGGATATATCGGCTTTACCATCCCCTTTGCATATGCCGTTTCAGCAATGGTGATCGGCAAGCTGGATGAGACGTGGCTGAGGAAGACGAGGCGATGGAATGTCCTGTCCTGGGTCTTCCTGACCATAGGGATTATCCTTGGTGGACAGTGGGCCTATGTTGAGCTCGGCTGGGGTGGTTACTGGGCATGGGACCCTGTTGAAAACGCCTCGTTTATTCCCTGGCTTATTGCAACGGCCTTCATCCATTCGGCGATAATACAGGAGAGAAGGAATATCATGAAGGTCTGGAACATGGTGCTCATTGTCCTGACCTTTGTTTCCTGTCTCTTCGGCACTTATCTGGTAAGAAGCGGAGTGCTTCAGTCCGTGCATGACTTTGGTGCCACAGGACTGGGGGGCTATTTTCTTGTCTTCATGATAGCTATACTTCTTGGCGGCATCTATCTTATAGCAGAGAGCTACAATGACCTGAGGACAAAGCATAGTCTGGAGTCCTATCTTTCACGGGAGAGCACCTTTCTTTTTAACAATGTGCTCTTTCTTGCAATTGCCTTCTCAACATTATTCGGAACCATTTTTCCACTCATATCAGAGGCAGTGACAGGAAATAAACTCACGGTCAGTCAGCCCTTCTTCAACCAGGTAAACACCCCGCTCTTCCTCCTCCTCCTGCTGCTGACAGGCATATGCCCCCTCATAGGCTGGAGAAAGGCATCGGCCGACAACCTTAGGAAAAACTTTCTTGTTCCGGCCCTGGCTGCCGTGATAGGGGCGATAGCGCTCTTTATAGCAGGCATAAGGGAGTTCTATCCCCTGACCGCTTTCTCTCTCTCCATATTTGTGATTGTAACCATCTTCAACGAGTTCAGGGGTGGGACAATGGCAAGGAGGAAGCTTACAGGAGAGCCGGTCTTTACGGCATTTCCGAGGCTTCTCTACAAGATGAGAAGGAGGTACGGTGGGTATATCGTACATTTGGGCGTGGTAATCATAGTCATCGGCATCACAGGCTCTTCTGCATACAAACTCGAGGCACAGGGCACCCTTTTCAAGGGAGAGAGCATAAAGATAGGGGACTATGAACTGCGTTATGATGATTTCAGGGGATACAGGGACAGAAACAGGGATATTTATGCTGCCACGCTCAAGGTTTTTAAAAACGGAAAACCTGCCGGAACCATATCTCCGGAGCGCAGGTATTATATAAATGCAGAGAAACCTACTACGGAAGTGAGTCTCAGGACCGGACTTATTGAAGACCTCTATGTGACAATGCCCGGGATCGGGGAAAACGAGGAGATAACGCTCAAGGTTACGGTAAATCCCCTGTTGATCTGGATCTGGATTGGCGGATTCCTGATGGTTGCAGGTGGTATAATAGCAATCTTGCCAAATAGAAAAAAGAAAGGGGGCTCTAATGAGATTGACTAAGTATGTCGTTTTGATAATTTTCTCCCTCATGTTTATGCTCTCTGTGCCCTCAAGGGGGTTTTCACTGACCAGTACCGAGGTGCAAAGCAATCTTATGTGTGACTGTGGTTGCGGTCAGTTACTTGGTACGTGTGAGTGCGAGAGGGCTGAAGAGATGAGGACAATGATCAGGGGCATGATGGATAAAGGCATGACAAAAGAGGAGATATTAAACTCGTTTGTATCACAGTACGGCGAGAGCATTCTCGCTGCACCAACCAAAAAAGGGTTTAACCTGATAGCCTATATTCTGCCGTTTGTGGGCCTGCTGGTCGGGGTCATTGTGGCTGTTATCTTTGTGAGGAAGTGGGCATTTTCAGGCAAGAAGGAAGCCGCTGCAGAGGCTGAGACCAAAGGGGCAGGCCTGAATGATGAGATGCAGAAGAAGATAGATGACGAATTGAAGAAGTTTGAGGAGGATTAAGGATGGAATGGGCGATATTTTTTATAATAGCCTCTGTAACCCTGATTTACGCACTTATGCCGCTAATGGGAGGCAGGCAGGTGTGGCAGGAGGCTCCGGACGCAAAGGATGAGCAGATCAAGTCCCTTGAGATGGAGAAAGCGTCTTTTCTTAAAGCGCTAAAAGACATTGAGTTTGAGTTTGCCTCCAACAAGATAAATAACGATGATTACGATAAACTCCGGAACCATTACAGGCTGAAGCTGGCTGAGGTCATGAAGGAGCTGGGCGGGAACAGGGATATAAAAGGTGGAGGCAACAAAGAGAACACAGATGGGTAGTTCTTCGGGCTTTCTTCAGATAAAAGGTCTGAAGAAAAGTTATGACGGTATTGATGCCCTGAGGGGAATAGACCTGACCCTGCAGAGGGGTGAGTTTCTCAGTCTTTTCGGCCCGAACGGCGCCGGCAAGACCACGCTTATAAGGATTATAGCCACACTGCTCAAGCCGGGCTCAGGCAGCGTAAGTGTTATGGATTTTGATATCGAGGAACACCCTGAGGATTTCAGGGCGCAACTTGGCGTGATATCCCATCAGTCCTTTCTGTACGACGACCTGAGTGCAAGGGAAAACCTTGAGTTTTATGCTGCACTTTACAGGGTCGATGACCCTGAGGCAAAGAGCAGAGAACTTTTGAAGCTGGTTGGTCTGCATGACAGGGGGGATTCAAAGGTTTCAGGGTTCTCCCGCGGGATGCAGCAACGCCTGAGCATTGCGCGGGCGCTCATAAATGATCCGTCACTGCTCCTCCTGGATGAGCCTTATACAGGGCTTGACGAGCGTGCCTCGATACTGCTGAGCGGGCATCTGAGGCAACTGCACAGCCGGCAAAGGACTATAGTGATGGTTACCCATGATTTAAAACGGGGCCTTGAGAGCGCCACAAAGGTTGGTATTCTTTCAAAGGGAAGGCTTGTTTATTTTAAGGACAGAAGCGAGGTTGACATTGATGAGTTCGAGCACATCTATCTCCGCTATCTGCAGGGTGCACAGGACGTATGAGAGATACGCTCCTGATAATAAAAAAGGACCTCCTTACCGAGTTCAGAAAGAAAGAATCCCTGGTATCAATGGTCTTCTTCGGGTTTCTGTTACTCGTTATCCTGAATATCGCACTCGGGATAGGCAGGGAGGTGGATGGAGAGATAGCTGCCGGGATACTCTGGGTTTCTATAATCTTTTCAGCAGTGCTGGGTCTTGGCCGGGTGTTTTCACAGGAGAAGGAAAACCGCTGCATTGACGGCCTGCTTCTCAGTCCTGTTGAGTCAGAGCAGATATATACTGCAAAGACAGTGGTCAATTTTATCTTTATGGTTATAGCTGAGGCGGTAATAATCCCGATATTTTTTGTCTTCTACGGTGACAGATTTGCCCGGCATCTGCCGATGCTCATTGTTGTAGTGCTGTTTGTAAACCTGGGGTTTTCTACTGTGTGCACACTCTTTTCCGCCATAACC
>BDTQ01000192.1 GCA_002898135.1 bacterium BMS3Bbin07 | reverse complement strand
TGCTCAGGGCAATAAAGGATGAGGATGTCAATGTAAGGGCATCAGCCGTTGAGTGCCTTGGAAGGCTCAAGGAAACCTCTGTTATAGGCTCCCTTGTGGAGATCATAGAGACTGGAGAGGTCTGGACAGCTTACCCCGCAGTGGATGCCCTTGGGCAGATAGGGGACAGAACGGTCATCCCCTATCTCCTGAAGTTCCTCAAAAACAGCCTTCTTACCGAACCGGCCCTTAAGTCACTCTCGGAGTTCCCGGAACCCGAAACACTGAAGGAAATCATCCCCTTTCTGCATGACCAGAGACGCTCCATTGTGGAAGAAACACTGAGGACCATTGAGAAATTCTACCAGGCCGGAGCATCTGAGAAGTTCATATCCGAACAACTTCACAACATACTTGGTGATGATGCCTTTGACATACTTGTAAGACACATCAACCATAAAAACAAGGATGTCAAAGGCCCGGCAATTGTCCTTCTCGGTCTTCTATGTGACCATCGTGCAATAAGACCACTCCTTGAGCTTTCCAAAGACGAGTTTCTCAGGGATACGGTTAAACGTTCACTGGTCTTTATCGGCAAGGAAGACCCTGATTGCCTTATCCCCATCGTAAAGACAGAAATCCCTGAAAGGAGCAGATTAATAGTTGAGGTCATTTCCGAACTTCAAAATCCTGCGTTTTATGACATACTCTTATGGCTCCTGATGGAACACGACGGCCATGTGGTTGCTTATGCTGCAAGGGGTTTGGGCTGGATAGGAGACAGGAGGGCTGTAGAAGAAATTTTCCCTCTCCTCATACATCCCTATCCGGACGTACAGGAAGCTGCAGTTGCTGCACTGACCGAACTGAAAAAGTTCCTTTCCATTAACGAGCTGATCGATAAGCTAAATTCTCCGAATATACTTTTAAGGAAAAATACCGCCCTTATTCTCGGCAATATCCATGCCGGGGAGTCAATTGAAGCACTTGGTTTTGCAGTGAAGGACGAGTCTGAAGAAGTGAGGAAGGCTGCTGTAAAGGCGATATCCATGATCGGGGGCGAACATGCAAACAGATACCTCCGTACGGCATTAACTGATGAGTCAGCAGAGATACGTGCTATTGCCACAGAGAATCTCTCTTTGCCTGGTGACATGGAGACACTGAACTCCATCATCGTTATGACAAAAGACCCTGACGAAATCGTCAGGGCATCGGCAGCCCGCGCACTCTCCGGATATAATGATGAGTTATCTCTGAAGACACTGCTCGGGTTATTAAAAGACAGCAATGGTTTTGTTGTAACACAGGCTATTGAGTCAATTTCGCTCTTCAGTGACAGGAAAGAGGCCAGAGAGGCTCTGATAAAATTACTCCTTTCACATGATAGTGAGATTCGAAGAACGGCAATCCTGTCACTTGCATCATTTCCTGACGTGGAAGACGAGGTTGAACCACATCTGTTCAGTGAGGACTGGGCGACAAGACTTGCTGCCGTACAGGTACTATCAAAAACAGGCACTCAACAATCAAGAGTCTGTCTTGAAGGAATATATGATATTGAAGACGACCCTACTGTCAGAAAGGCGATCGAGGTGGCATTAGGTGTTTGAAAAATATGAGGCCTTTGCCCTCTCCGACGATGCTTTCAGACTCCTTAGAGATCTCATCAGGGACTATTCAGGAATCTACTTTGACGACAGTGCCAGGTATCTGCTTGAAAAACGCCTCACGGCCAGACTCAGAATGAACAATATAAACAATTACAGGGACTACTACAGGTATCTCCTTTACGACAGAAACCGTGAAGATGAACTTGCCGCTATAATGGACGTTCTCACAGTAAATGAAACATATTTCTTCAGAGAAAAGAATCAGCTTCTCTCTTTCAGCGATGAGATACTGCCGGAATTAAGACAAAAGAACAAAAACAGCAGGAAGATAAGAATCTGGTCAGCAGGCTGTTCCACAGGTGAGGAGCCATATACAATAGGCATGCTGATACTTGAGAGTAATCTTTTCAACGGCTGGGACATCGAAATTCTTGGCAGTGATATCAACAGAAGGGTGCTCCAGACTGCAAGAAGAGGGATTTACAGACAGAACTCCTTCAGGTCCATAGACAGATATTATATCAACAAATATTTTGAACCCCTGCCGGATGGTTCCTTCAAAATACTCGACAGGGTGAAAAGGCTCGTGAATTTCGGTTATCTCAACCTGTTTGACGCGGTAAAGGTGAGTTCTTTGGGCAGTATGGATGTAGTCTTTTGCAGGAATGCCCTGATATATTTTGATATGCCGTCAAAGAAAAAGGTGGTAGAGGGATTTTATAATGTGTTGCCTGATGGTGGTTACCTGCTCCTGGGACATGCAGAGTCCCTGATAAATATGTCAACCGCTTTTGCCCTCAAACATCTCAAACATGACCTTGTGTACCGGAAACCGGAATTTTCATCACAGGAATTTTCATCACAGAGGATGGTCTCATGCCAAAAAAGATAAAAGTCCTGGTTGTCGATGATTCCGCCTTCAGCAGGCAGACAATTAAAAACATGCTGCTGAAGGCCCCGATGGTTGATGTGATCGGGATTGCTGTGGATGGAATAGACGCCATAGGTAAAACACTCCGTTACAGGCCGGATATAATCACTCTTGATCTTGAGATGCCGGAGATGGACGGGTTCAGCTTCCTCAGATGGCTTATGAGAGAATGTCCCACACCTGTAATAATGGTAAGTTCCCATTCAGACAGCAGAACTGTTTTTAAGGCACTGGAGCTGGGAGCTGTGGACTTCATTGCCAAACCAACCAGAAGGGCATCGTTTGAGCTTCAAAACATTGAAAACGACCTGTTGGCAAAAGTAAGGAACATAGATGCCTCATCTCTGAGCAAGCTCAACAGAAACCTCCTGTCCATGCCTGCAAAAAGACCGTTGAAAAAGGTTCCCGTTTCCTCCAATAGAGTTCCGGACAGGATTGTTGCCATCGGGGCCTCTACCGGAGGTCCCCAGGCACTTCAGTTAATCCTGACAGAAATGCCGGAAAACTTCCCGGCCCCGATAGTTATAAGCCAGCACATGCCCAGAGGATTCACCGGTTCATTCTCTGAAAGACTGAACAGACTCTCGGCAATAAGGGTTAAAGAGGCAGAGGACGATGAACCACTTGAGCCCGGAAAGGCCCTTATATGCCCGGGGGGATGCCACCTACTGCTGAAGACCGGGAATGACAGGATTTATGCGAGGCTTAAAAATGCCGAAGACAATGACAGATATGTGCCGTCTATTAACCTGATGATGGAATCGGTGGCAAAGATATTTAAAGACAGGACTCTTGGCGTTGTGCTCACCGGCATGGGGAATGACGGAACAAGGGGAATGGTGGAAATTTTCAGGCGGGGCGGTTATACTATTACCGAGTCTGAAGAGACTGCCGTTGTCTTTGGCATGCCCAATGAGGTTATAAAAGCAGGCGCTGCACAAAGGATCCTGCCCCTCAGTGAGGTTTCCTCAGAACTTGTAAAGGTTGTAATGAAAGAAAAATAAATCTCTCCCTCCAGACGTAAAAAGTGATTTTTTTCAGTTAAAAGGAAACTAAATTAAGATGGATAAGGATAAGGAGCCCGGCATCCTGAAAAAGGCAGACGAGTTTTTACAGATATTCAAAAAGGGGGAGGAATTTACCAGAGACCTCCTTAAGGAGAACGAACACCTCCGGTTCAGGATTGCTGAACTTGAAGAAGCCCATGCACAGGATTCCAACGCAGCAAAGATAAGGAATTATGAAGACCATATCAGAATGCTTGAAGATGAGACAGAGTCCCTGAAGAAAAGGTTCAGAAAAGCTGAGGCAGAAAACAGGGACTTTGCGCAGAAATATGTGCTTGTAGCAGAAGAAAACAATAACCTCGCCAATATGTATGTAGCAAGTTACCAGCTCCATTCAACACTCGATTATGAAGAGGTCCTGAAGATAGTCCTTGAAATCATAATTAATCTGATAGGTGCAAGGAAGTTTTCTGTAATGTTAATTGATAAAAAGCTCGAAGAGTTAGAACCAATTGCCTCAGAAGATATTGACATGGACAATACTACAAAAATTCCAATAGACAAGGGAGTTATAGGAGAAGTGGTCAGGGAAGGGGAAAGCTACTTTTCAGATGAATCGATTCACACGGAATCAGAAGACCCCGCAAAACCCATTGTATGCATACCACTTAAGATCAAAGAGCATGTGATTGGTGTGATTGCAATCTATTCCTTCCTCGACCAGAAGACCGGTTTTTCCGATGTTGATTACGAACTGTTCAATCTTCTGGCAGGCCATGCAGCCACTGCCATATTTTCATCACGGTTATACAACCGGTCTGAGAAGGAGTTCACAACTATCCGGAACTTCCTTGCACTTCTAAAAGGAAAACCAACACAATAGAGGAGGGGTCATGCCAACTATCCTGGTAGTTGAAGATTCACCAACAATGAGACAACTTATAAGCTTCGCCATGCGCCGAATCCCCGGGTCAAAGGTTATAGAAGCCACAGACGGGGTTGACGCCCTTAAAAAGCTGTCATCAGAGAAGGCCGACATTATCCTTGCCGATATAAACATGCCTGTAATGGACGGACTGAAACTGGTAAGTCTCGTGAGGGGAAGTTCGGAATTCAGGGATATACCCATAATAATAATAACTACCGAGGGGGCTGAGGAGGATAGAAAAAAGGCAATGGACATAGGCGCCAATGCCTACCTTCCAAAACCGATACAGACCCAGGAACTGATTAAGCTGGTAACACAGCAGCTTGACAAAGGGTAGTTTCAAACACATTGGCAGGAAGCACTGCCGGTATGATATCCCCTCAACTGACCACAGGCAGCCAGTATATCCTGCCCCTTACTCTTTCTCACCATTGCTGTAAGGCCCCCCGACTGCAACAGACTCCTGAAGAACTGCACCCTTTCCTCCTGAGGTCTCCTGAACTCAGCACCCTTATATGGATTAAAGGGGATGAGATTAAGCTTCGAAGGAATGCCCCTTAGAAGACGCACCAGCCTGTCAGCATCCCCGGAGGAGTCGTTGAGACCTTCAAACAGTATATACTCGAAGGTTATCCTTCTGCGCTGTTCAAGGGGATACTCCCTGCATGCCCGCATGAGTGTACTGACAGGATAGCGCCTGTTTACAGGCATTATATAGCCTCTCACCTCATCAGTTGTAGCATTTAGTGATATGGCAAGGTTTACAGCAGGGGCAAGGCCCCCCAACCTGATAATTCCGGGAACAACACCGGCGGTCGAGACAGTAATTCTCCTTTTGGATATCTTTAACAGACTGTTCATCCTCTTAAGGGCTTGAGAGACATTATCAAGGTTATTCATAGGTTCTCCCATCCCCATAAAGACAATATTTGTCATCATCCGTGGTTCAATCAGTCTCTGTACCGCTATCACCTGATCCACTATTTCATGGGCCTGAAGGTTTCTGATAAACCCCATCTTTCCGGTAAGACAAAACCTGCAACCCATTGAACAGCCAATCTGGGAAGAGACACACAGTGTAAGTCTGTTACCATCAGGTATTAAAACAGCCTCAATGGCCTCGCCATCATCAAGGCCGAAAAGGAATTTCTCGGTCCCGTCAATTGACACCCTGCGTTCAAGGAGTTTGAGATTACTGATAAAGGCCATCTTTGAAAGCCTCTCCCTTAGCGCTTTTGACAGTTCTGTTATATCCTGTATATGGAGGGCCCTTTTCTCATACATCCAGTAAAGGAGTTGTTTCACCCTGAAGGCGGGAAGGTCAAGAGAGAGGAGAAACCCGGTGAGTTCTTCCTCTGAAAGTGCCTTAAGATTAATCATAATTGTTAATTACTAATTACGTCCCCATCTCCCAGCTGTGGAGATACCTGTTCTGCTCCCTCGTAAGTTTATCTATCACTACACCCATTGCCTTTAATTTCAGCATGGCAATCTTTCTGTCTATTTCCTCGGGCACCCTGTAAACCTGTTGCTGAAGTTTTTTGTGATTCTTCACTATATGCCGGGCACAGAGTGCCTGATTGGCAAAACTCATATCCATCACTGCAGACGGATGCCCTTCAGCGGCAGCGAGGTTTACGAGCCTTCCCTCACCAAGCAGGTATATGCGTCTGTTGTTTTTCAGGGTAAACTCCTGAACAAAATTCCTCATCTTTCGTGAGGTCTTTGCAAGAGATTTTAAGGCCTTGATATCTATCTCCACATTAAAGTGTCCTGAATTACTGACAATTGCCCCATCCTTCATAACCCTGAAACAGTCCCTTGAAATTACGTTTATATCGCCCGTAACAGTAACAAAAATATCACCTATACCGGACGCCTCCTTTATGGTCATTAATTC
>BDTQ01000191.1 GCA_002898135.1 bacterium BMS3Bbin07 | reverse complement strand
GAGTGTGCGGAGGTTGGCAAATTTTTGCCATGCATCTCCCGGCATCTTGTCTAGCAGCGACTTCTTGCCGTGAACCACCTCGTCGTGTGAGAGGGGGAGTACAAAGTTTTCAGAGAATGCGTAAATGAGTCCGAACGTAAGGTTGCTGTGGTGGTATTTTCTGAAGACCGGGTCTTTTGTAAAATACTCAAGTGTGTCGTGCATCCATCCCATATTCCATTTCATTGTAAACCCGAGTCCGCCCAGATACGTAGGTCTGGAGACCCCGGGCCAGGCCGTTGATTCCTCTGCAACGGTTATAACCCCTGGAAAGTGCAGGTGTACAACCTCGTTAAACTTCTTCAGAAAATCTATAGCCTCAAGGTTTTCGTTGCCGCCGTATATGTTTGGAATCCATTCGCCGTCCTGTCTTGAGTAGTCGAGATAGAGCATTGAGGCCACGGCGTCGACCCTGAGTCCGTCAAGATGGTACCTGTCAAGCCAGAAGAAGGCGGATGCCTTGAGGAAGTTTGCTACCTCGGTTCTGCCGTAGTTGAATATCAGTGTGCCCCATTCCTTGTGCTCCCCCTTTCGCGGGTCTTCATACTCATAGAGGCAGGTTCCGTCGAAGAACCTTAACGCATGATCATCCTTCGGGAAATGGCCGGGAACCCAGTCGAGGATAACACCCACCCCGGCTTGATGACACCTGTCGACAAAGAACATAAAGTCCTCAGGTGTGCCGAACCTGCTTGTCGGGGCAAAATAACCCGTGCTCTGATACCCCCAGGAAGCATCGAGGGGATGCTCGGTGATGGGAAGGAGCTCTATATGGGTATAACCGAGTTCCTTGACGTAAGGTATCAGTTCCGCAGCAATTTCACGATATGTAAGAAAGCTGCCGTCGGGCTTCTTCTTCCATGAACCAAGGTGCACCTCGTATACGTTGAGGGGTTTTTTGAGATAGTCGGTGCTGTTTCTTTCATCAATCCATTGCCGGTCATTCCATTGATACCGGTCTATATCGTAAACAATGCTGGCGGTCTTCGGCCTTGCCTCGGAGTAGAAGGCATATGGGTCGCTCTTTATCCTTATAACCCCGTTTATCCTTGATTTGATGTGGTACTTGTATAACTCACCCACTCCAATATCAGGGATAAAGAGTGTCCATACCCCGGAGGGGCCGGGAGTCTTCAATTTGTGAACAGAGGGGTTCCAGTTATTAAAAGACCCGATAACGCTTACCTTTTTGGCGTTTGGAGCCCAGAGGGCAAAATGCACACCCTTTCTGCCGTCAACCTCGATTACATGGGCCCCGAGTTTCTCGTAGATCCTGAGGTGGTTTCCCTCACCAAACAGGTAGAGGTCGTAGTCGGTCAGAAAGGGACGCCCTGTCGTTACGCTGCCTTTATCTTTCTGCGTGTCCACTCTACCAGTCCTCCTGCATTGATAAGTTCCTGCATGAACGGGGGGATGGGTTTTGCCTGATACTGCTCGTTCCTTGTCAGGTTTCTGATAAGCCCTGAGTCGGCATCAATCTCTATCTCATCCCCCTCCCGTATCTTCTCTGCTGCCTCGGATGACTCAAAGATGGGGAGCCCTATATTAAAGGCATTACGATAAAATATCCTTGCAAAACTCTTTGCCACCACCGCCCCTATCCCGGCAGCCTTGATTGCAATCGGTGCATGCTCCCGCGATGACCCGCAGCCGAAGTTCTTGTCTGCAACTATAATGTCCCCGGGCTTTACCTTCTCCGGAAACCCCGGATCCGCATCTTCCATAACGTGCCTTGCAAGCTCCTCTGGGTCTGATGTGTTGAGATACCGTGCAGGTATGATGGCATCAGTATCAATATCCGCCCCAAACCTCCACGTCCTGCCTTTAATCAACATAATAACGGACCTCCTAATAATGAATATGAAATTTATTTTACATTAATCCCTTTACTCTTTGCTCTGAACGCCCCGTCTTCATTAACCACCTGCTCTATACGGTTGCAGATGCCGCGTACCATCCCCCCCTCCCATGGAGTGAGCCCCGAGCGGCCAAGCACGTGCCTCAGGTTGCGCATTATCCTTTCCTCCATGTCCCTGTCTCCCCTGGGGATATACTCAAGGAGTTTTAGGGTCTTCCTGATCTGTTCAAAGAGCTGCTGCATCTCTTCATACGGGATAAGCGCGGGGCTTTCAGCCTCCGGTGTCCGGCTGGCAAGTTCATATGCCACAAGGAGGACTGCCTGGGCAAGGTTGAGTGACGGTGCCTCTGCAGCAGTGGGTATATACATGAGGAACCCGCATTTGTCCACCTCTTCATTGGTAAGTCCCCTGTCCTCAGCGCCGAAGAGTATGGCTACCCTGTTCTTTCCAGCCGCCTTCACCACCTCTTTTACCCCTTCCTTGAGCGTAAAGAGCAGGCCCCTTTTCTTGCCCGCCCTTCTTGATGTGCCGACTATCAGGGCCTTATCCTCCAGGGCCTTATCCATAGAGTCATAAACTGCTGCATCCCTGAGTGTGTCCGTGGCGTGACAGGCAAGCCAGAAATCATGGCCTTCGGTATGATTTTCAGGCGGGTTAATCAGTTCAAGGTTTGAAAAACCCGTGTTCCTGATGGCCCTTGCAGCAGCCCCTATATTGCCGGGTTCGCGAGGGTTTACAAGTGTAAAGTATATGTTGTCTTTCCAGTTTGGCATTTTTAGAGAAAAATAAGCATTCTGAACTCTGTGGAGATATTTTAACATTATGAGAGGCAAAATAGAGGGGGTTTGATGTATAATTAGAAACCGAATCGGGCGATTCCCTGCAATAATTGAATCGCTCAATTCGGGTAATTGCTGATCAGCCGGGGTAGCTCAGTCTGGTAGAGCAGCTGATTCGTAATCAGCAGGTCAGGGGTTCGAATCCCCTCCTCGGCTCCACTTTGCAAAACACCTACTTGAAATGAAGAGAAAATTTATTACAGTCAAGGAGGATATATGGGACAGTTAGGGATGGATTTAAACAGGTTTATCCTTGAGGAGGAACGGAGGTATTCACATGCCACGGGCTCATTAACTCTGGCCCTCACAGCAATGGAAACAGCCACAAAGATTATAGCCTCTCATGTCAGGATGGCGGGTCTTGCCGATATACTGGGAAAGGTCGGAAAGGTCAATGTCCAGGGAGAAGAGGTTCAGAAACTTGATGAAATGTCGAACAAGATGATGGTCCGGCATCTTTCAGACAGTGGGCAGTTTTATGGCCTTGCCTCGGAAGAGCTTGATGAGGCCATTTTCCCGGAAAAGGGGAAGGATGGTAAATATTTAATAGCCTTTGACCCCCTGGATGGTTCGTCAAATATTGATGTGAACGTAAATATCGGAACAATCTTTTCGATTCATAAAAAGATTACGGGAACGGTTGAGGATTTTTTTCAGGAAGGATACAAACAGGTTGCAGCAGGTTATGTGGTTTACGGTTCTTCCACAATGATGGTTTACTCCACCGGCAACGGAGTGAACGGCTTTACCCTTGACCCGGCAGTCGGGCTCTTCCTGTTGTCACACCCTGATATGAGACTTCCTGAAAGGGGAAAGACATATTCCATAAATGAGTCAAATTATCCGGGATGGGAAGATGGATTGAGGAAGTATATTGACTCTTTAAAGCAGAAAGGGTACACTGCAAGATATATAGGCTCAATGGTCGCTGATGTCCACAGGACCTTGATAAAGGGTGGTGTTTTTGCTTATCCTGCAGACAGCAAGAGCAGGAGCGGCAAGCTTAGACTCCTTTATGAGGCATCGCCAATGGCTTTTCTCATTGAACATGCAGGAGGAAAGGCAACAACAGGAAAGGAAGATATTTTGAAGGTCAAACCGGATTCATTGCATCAGAGGGTTCCCCTTTTTCTGGGCAGCAGGGCAGAGATAGATGAGTTGCTTGATAGCCTCTGATAACACCAAAATATTGCAGGGTATGCAGAAGATGCATTGTCAGAACAGGATATTTAAAGGAAAGAGAGAGATATGATAGACAAGGAAAGCGTACTTAAATTTTTCAGTACCTGCAACCGTCCACTGAGCTTTAAGGAGACCATCTCGCAGATGGGCCTTGACCGCATGGAGGCGAGACGCCTGAGGAAGATACTTCAGGGGCTTGTCAAGAGCGGTGAACTCATCATGACCCGTCAGGGCAGGTATGGCACGCCTGAAGAGATGAGCCTTGTGAAGGGTTATTTCGAGGCACACAGGGATGGTTATGGCTTTGTTATTCCTGAAGACCCCGGGCAGAGGGATGTATTTGTGCCTTCAAAGGCAACCCTTGGTGCAATGGAGGGTGACAGGGTTATCGTGAGGATTGAAAACCCCAAAAAACGGGATGGAAGGATACTCAGGATACTTGAGCGCGCCCAGACAAGGCTGGTAGGAACCCTTGAGATAACAAAAGGTGTATCTTTTCTGAAGCCAAAGAGGAGGGACATCCCCTTTGATATATATATTGCACCCAAAGACAGGAAGAATGCCGGGAACGGGGATATGGTGGTTGCAGAGATACTGACTTATCCCACGGACAAGAGGCCTCCTTCGGGCAAGGTTATAAGGATATTGAAGAAGCCGGAGGTTCCTGCCGAGGAGGTAGAGTCCATAATTGATGAATTCAATCTCCCGAGAAAATTTCCGACTGATGTTACAAAGTCGGCAAGATCGCTTTCTGCAGAGATTCCGGGGGATGAGCCGGGCAGGAGAAAAGACCTGCAGAAGCTGCCCACCGTTACCATTGACGGCGAAAGGGCAAAGGATTTTGACGATGCCATATCAATAAAGCTCAGGAAGTTTGGTTATACCCTTTATGTCCATATAGCTGATGTTGGGTATTACGTGCCCTGGGAGAGTGTCATTGACAGGGAGGCGAAGAAGAGGGGGACAAGCGTCTATCTCCCGGACAGGGTAGTGCCCATGCTTCCAAAAAAACTCTCTGAGGATATATGCAGCTTAAAGCCAAAAGTTCCAAGGTTTGCCTTTACAGTTGAGATGGATTTTAACCGCGATGGAGTGAGGATTAATCAGAGGTTTTATCCGAGTATCATCCAGAGCGACGAGAGGATGACTTATACGCAGGTGAAGGAGATACTCGTTGACGAAGACGGGAAACTGCGGGAGCGGTATGATTATCTCCTGAAAGAATTTGAGCTTATGGAAGAGTTATGCGGTGTTATGAGAGCGAGGCGGCTCAAGAGGGGAAGCCTTGACTTTGATCTTCCGGAACCGGAGGTATTGCTTGACA
>BDTQ01000190.1 GCA_002898135.1 bacterium BMS3Bbin07 | reverse complement strand
CTCAAGAGGTATGAAAAGGACTTTCTTGATATGCTCATTGATACGAAGATACAACTCAATGAGGCAAGACGGTTAAATATAGGGGTATCCGAAGAGGACATTAACTCTGCAATTAACCGGATACGACAGAAGTACGGCCTTAGTGAAAAAGAGTTTCTTGAGGCACTGCGGAATGAGGGCTTCACGCTACAGGAATACAAAAAAAAGGTGACAGAGCAGATAACCCTCAGTAAACTGGTCAACATCGAGATAAGAAGTAAAATAATCGTCACTGAAGGAGAGATAGAGGAATACATAAAAACAAATGGCGATAATCTGGACTTGTCCGAGGGTTACAGAATCCGCCACATATTCTTCCCGGCCAAAACAGATGAAGAAAAAGCAGACGCCAGAGAAAAGGCAACAGAGGTTATGAAACTGCTTGACACTGGTGAATCCTTTGAAAGCGTTGTTAAAAAATTCTCCGAAGGCTCCGATGCCTCGAAAGGCGGCGACCTCGGCTTTATAAAAAAGAAGGACCTTGCAAGGGAATTCCTCCAGATCATAGAGGGGATGGATGTGGGAGAGTATAGTAAACCCTTCTGGTCAGGCAAGGGATTTCATGTCATTATGCTTGAAGGAAAAAGGCTGCCGGACTCGGAAGCAGCCCTGAAAAAAAAGGTACGCGAGATACTTATAGAGAAAAAACTCAGAAAGTCTTTAAAAGACTACCTCCGTTCCCTCAGAAGCAGGGTATTTATCGAGGTAAAACTCTGACCATATGAAGACAGCCCTCACCATAGCCGGCTCTGACCCAACATCCGGGGCAGGGGCACAGCTTGATATTAAGGTTTTTCAGCGCATAGGAGTACATGGCCTCTCTGTACTTACATCAATTACAGCACAAAATACTATTGCCGTCAAATCCATTTATCCTGTTGAATCAGATGCTGTAAGAGAGCAGCTTGAAGTACTGCTTGAAGATGTCAGAGTGGATGCACTCAAGACAGGCATGCTTTACAGCAGCTCAATAGTGGAAGTGGTATCAGGGGCACTTGAAAAATATGGGACAAAAAAGGTTGTAGTCGACCCTGTAATGGTATCCTCTTCAGGTATGCCCCTCATTGAAGAGGGAACAGTTGAGAAGATGATAGAGGGTCTCTTTCCTGTAACCACCATTATAACCCCAAACATCTATGAGGCATCCCTCCTGAGCGGAATTAATATTGAGGGAATTGACGCATTATACGATGCTGCCGGAAAAATTAAATCCCTTGGGCCGGAAGTAGTGATTATAACAGGAGGACATTTCTCCGCCACCCGCCTTGCTTCCTCAAAGGGCAAGAGAGATACGGTGATTGATCTCTATTATGATGGCACAGAGTTTCACCGGATCGAGTCAGAAAGATTCGCAGGGGAATATCATGGTACAGGCTGTGCTTTTACCTCTGCGCTAACCGCATACCTCGCACTTGGCAATTCAGCCCTTGAGGCATCAAGGAAGGCCAAGGAGTTTGTAGTTGATGCCCTCGGAAAGGCCTATCACATAGGCAGCGGCATGGGGATGCTCAGGGTTTAATCGGATTGATGGAGTTATGAGTAAAACAAAAACAGTTTATACATGCCAGGCCTGCGGTTATACATCCCTTAAATGGCTTGGGAAATGCCCTGACTGTGCTGCATGGAACACCTTTGTTGAGGAGGTTACAGGGAGGAAATCAGTTAACAAGGCACTCTCTGCAACAGACCCTGTCCCCCTCTCAGAGATCATTCTCAATACCGACAACCGGATATCAACACATATTGGAGAGCTGGACAGGGTTCTCGGGGGCGGTGTAGTAGCGGGTTCAGTTGTACTCATTGGTGGTGACCCTGGTGTGGGCAAGTCAACCCTTATACTCCAGGCAATGGCTCAACTGCTCAGGGACGGGAGCGAAAAGTGCCTTTACATATCAGGGGAGGAATCTGCCTCACAGTTAAAGCTGCGGGCATCAAGGCTTGGAATTGACTCCGACAACATCCTTGTCCTTTCCGAAACCTCGCTTGAGATGATTCTTGGGGTAGTAAAGGACGTAAAGCCGGCCGTTGTGGTCATTGACTCCATACAGACAACCTACAGCGAAGAACTGCAATCGGCCCCCGGCACAGTAGGTCAGGTAAGGGAGTGCTCTGCAAGGTTGATGATCTTTGCCAAAAAACAAAATATTCCTACCTTTATTATAGGCCATGTTACAAAAGAGGGAGCAATAGCAGGGCCACGGGTACTCGAACATATCGTTGATACGGTACTGTACTTTGAAGGAGACAGGTCACATTCGTTCAGGATCCTGAGAACGGTCAAGAACCGTTTCGGTTCAACAAACGAGATAGGTGTGTTCGAGATGACCGATTCAGGCCTCATGGAGATAGAGAACCCCTCGGAGCTTTTTCTAAGGGAAAGGCCTGCAGATGCAGCCGGCTCTGTAGCCACTGCAACGATAGAGGGCACCAGACCTTTGATAGTCGAGATTCAGGCACTCGTCTCACCCACTACATTCGGTGTCCCCAGGAGGACATCCATCGGGGTTGATGGTCAAAGGGTCAACCTCCTTATAGCCGTCCTGGAAAAGATAGGCGGATTGCACCTCGGACTCACAGACATATATGTAAATGTGGTGGGAGGTCTCAGGATAGCAGAACCCGCAACAGACCTCCCCATCATCCTCTCCATAGCGTCCTCTCTGCGTGAAATCCCCCTGCCCAACGACCTGTTTGTATTCGGAGAGGTGGGACTTTCAGGAGAGATACGGGCAGTAAATCAGGCTGAGGCCAGGCTTAACGAGGGCGAAAAAATAGGGTTTAAAAAGGCAATCATACCTGAGAGCAATCTGAAAAGGCTGAAACACAATACATCATTGCAGGTTACAGGGGTGGGGGATATACATGAGGCCATAGAGGCTGCTTTGCATCAATAATTCACGAATCCAGCGATAATTAGTGGTAAATATATCTACTTCAGATATTTTATTGGTTACTATGTTTCGGATTTCAAGCCAAGGTCGACAGCTACGGTATCCATAATACTTTCATCAATCTTTTCTCTCTTCATTAAATAACCTTCAAGAAGTGCATTGTCACAGATCGTGTTGATAAGTCTCGGGATTCCCCTCGAGAAATAATAGACCCTGGACAGTGCCTCATCAGTGAATATATCGTCAGAGCCGGCAACGTGCAGCCTGTAACGGATATAATCGATAGTGTTGTTTTCAGAAAGGGAATGAAGCCTGATCCTCATAGCGACCCTCTGTTTCAGGGGCTCATCCAGTGCAAGCACATCTTCAAGCTCGGGAAGGCCGAAAAAGACAAAGTTCGCCATCTTGCCATCAGCCATCTCCATATTCAGCAACCCCCTGAACTCCTCCATTATCTCTCCGGAATTCAACATCTGCACTTCATCAATCAAGACTACCGCCTTCCTTCCTGACTCGTTGATCTCCAGAAGACGCCTGTATATCTGACCGAGCACCTCCACTTTATCCTCTTTCACCTTTTCCACCCCAAACTGTATTGCAAACTTCTTGAGCAACCAGTCTGAACTGACAGCAGAATGAATCACCACAAGCAGGGTTGCCTCAAAGTGTTCCTCGTCGAGTTCCTCAAGCAATCTTCTTGCAAGTGTGGTCTTTCCTGTTCCGATATCCCCTATAACCACTGCAAGCCCTTTCTTGCTCTCCATCGCATATTTCAACTTGGTAAGGGCATCGGCATGCTGGACACTGTTATAGTAAAACTTGTTGTCCACAACATTTGAAAAGGGATGCTCTTTAAGCTTATAGTATCTAAGATAATCCATATCGATTATTTCTCAGGAGATTTTGCCTCAATACAATTAAGACTTATATTACTATACTACACTCTGCTTGATGCCAATTACAAGTATGAAATCCTGTCTTTCCCCTGCTTGAAAGTATCCTCAATTACTGCAGCCTCCGAGTTATCAACACCCAACCTTTCTTTCAAGGCAGTTACCTTTTCGCCAATATTTCTGAACTTCGAATCCCATCCGTAAATCTCTACATACAGATCCAGAGCCTGTTCAATATCATCGTTTTTTTCATGCGCCTCTGCGAGTTCATACTTTGCACTCCAATAGCCCTCGTCCCTCTGTGCTATATTCTTCAGCGCTTCCCGCAAGGCATCAATGGCAAGGGGATAGAGTTTCTTCTCCATAAAACAAAGTCCAAGCAAGCTTGCCGCCGACACCCTTCTTTTCGGGTCTCTCCTTGCAGTCTGAAATTCCTTTATGGCATCATCAATAAGCCCCATCTCTTTATAGGCTATACCGAGATTATAATGAGTCTCCGAATCCTCCTCCTCAAGTTCCTCAGAAACCCCACGTTTGAATTCTTCAAATATCTCAAGCACCTCGCTATCAAGGCTTGGTTCAGGCACATCCTCCTCAACAGGTTCTTCAGTAATGATTCCACCTGTGACAGGTCCGGTTTCAGATGCAATATCAGGAGGCATTTCCTCTGAAAAACTCTGACTATCATCCTCCGCCTTTGTTGAAACCGGAGACTCTACCGCAGAAAGCCTGCTCTGGATATCCGAAACCTTTGCCAAAATCTCTTCATTGTCAGGAAATGCCTCAAGTACCCGCTTATATGCAGAAAGGGCTTCCTGATGTAGCCCCTGACGCAGGTAAAACTCTGCCTCTGAAAGGTCGTCTTTAAAATCCTCTATAGATGGTGTCCCTACTGAAGTCTCATAGACCTCTGTCATCTCCGGCTCTGCTTTCGGTGTCTCGGTCTCCTCCTCAAATCCTATAACCTCTACCCCTTCGAACTCGGAATCCGGAGACGGTGAAGTGCTGACTGTCTCAGTGGCAGCGGAGAGTTCCAATAGTCGTGGATCCTCCGGGTCTATCTCAAAGGCCTCTTTCAGTGCTTGCTCCCTTTGTTCAATTCGACCCTCTTTTTCATGTATCCTGGCAAGGATAAGACATTCAGTCACTACTCCCTCTTTATCATTCATCTCCAGATAGATATCTTTTAACCTTTTATGAACTTCCATATTCTCAGGCTCTTCAACCTTCAGTTTCTCCAGGATATCCACAGCCTCATCCATCAGGCCATATCTTAAAAAGATATCCACATCAACAAGTTTCTCGTCAGTTGCCTTCTCTTCTGTCTCAGATGGAAAAGCAATGCCAAGTTTCTCTTCCAGGTCCGCTATGCTGGAGAGTACAGCTTCAGAATCAGGCCTGACCTTCTTCGCTTCAATGTAAGTGGTAAACGCATCTTCTAAAGCCCCCTGCCCAGATTGTATCTCAGCCAGCTTTAAGAGTTCATCATAGAGTTCATCCTCCTTACCGAGTTTAGTGTAAACCTCGATAAGCTTTTCTGAACACTCAAGCGGGGCTATATCCCTGAAGTTCTTCAGAAATCCTGCAGCCTCCTCATACAACCCCTTCTCCAGATAGCCATCCAACACTGTTTTATAAGTACGCCAGGCAAGTTCTTTTTGCCCCTCTTTAAGATAGATATCTCCAAGAAGCCTGCTTGCCTCAATAGCAACCCCGTCGTCTGACCCTGCTGGATAAGTGGAGAGAATCCTGAGGAGCAGATCCTTTGCAGTGGCAGTGTCTCCTTCCTTCAGAAGCAGCTCTGAATAAAGCAGCTGTATTTGCATATTGTCAGGATATAACTCTATTCCCTTGCCGAGGAGGTCTCTTGCATTCTCTAAAAGCCCCTGTGAAATATAAAAATCAGCCATGCGTTTATAAATAGCTTCCTGTCGCGGACATAGCTCAAACGACCTCTCATAATACTCCCTTGCCTTGGCAACATCACCTTTTTCGTCAGATATCCTTCCAACATCCAGATATTCTTTGGCTGCCTCATCAATATAGCCCTCTTTCTGAAGATATTCCGCCAGCTTTACCCTCAAGGAGAGATTGGCAGGGGCAAGGTTAATTATTTTTTCACAGATGGGTATAAGTTCATCCCTGATTCCAAGTTTGATATAGGCATCAATAGAGGCGAGATAATATTTGATGGCATCGGTTATAAGACCCCTTTCCTCATTCAGTCTGCCAATGAAGAACAAAGCTTTCGGGTCAAGGGAATCAATATTAAGAATCTTCTTATAGAGGGCCAGCGCCTTGGTTACAAAACCTTCATCTTTAAAATACTCAGCTGCCTTATGGAAGTATTCAATTGCCTTGGAACGGTTTCCGCTCTTAAGACAGAGGTCCCCTATGGTATTATATATATTGCCATCCGGATTCTGGCCGACATACTCCTGCCATATCCAGATAGCCTTATCTATCTGACCTTTTGAAAGAAATCTCTGTGCCTCTCTGAATACTGCAGACTTATCTGTCATTTATCCTACCGTTAACCATAATATTATTAAACCAAACCCCTAAACATAGGGTATCAATAATTATCCTTATATGTCAATAACTTTGAGCAGTAATTCCGCAACCCTTCAAAAAAACTTCCACAGGGTGACAGATTACGCCTGTTTTTTTGGGCTGGCCAGACCATATGCATTTTTTTACAACCATGATGTAAAATAGTTTTTCATCAGGAGGTTTCGTGAAAATTGCCTATTTTGATTGTTTCTCGGGAATAAGCGGCGATATGTGCCTTGGAGCCCTTGTGGATGCAGGGGTCCCTCTTCAGAAACTGAGGGAGGGGCTGAATACTCTGGCCCTGCTCTCTTATGAGATCAGAAGACGAAAGGTGAAACGTCGAGGTATTTCAGCAACAAGAATTGAAGTCATTGTCAAAAAAGGTGAGCCAACCCGTGGACTTGCCGACATCTCAACCATAATTGAAGATTCAGGTCTTCCCCCAAACATTAAGAAAAGGGGGCTCAGGATATTCAGAAGGCTGTTTCAGGCAGAGAGAAAGGTTCACGGCGGAAAACTGAAAGACCTTCATCTCCACGAGCTCTCTGCAACAGACTGCATAGTAGACATTATTGGAACACTCCTGTGCCTGGAGATGCTCGGAATAAGAGAGGTCGTATCATCCCCTCTGAACCTTGGTGGAGGAGCTGTTTCAAGCAAACACGGATTATTGCCCGTCCCCGCACCTGCCACAAGCCAGCTCCTGAAGGGCAAACCTGTCTTCTCTACAGGCATACAAAAGGAGCTGACCACCCCGACAGGTGCTGCCATAATTACAGAAACAGCCACATCCTTTGGTCACTTTCCGGAAATGACGATTGATAGCACCGGAACCGGGGCAGGCAGTCATGGCCTGAAAGAACAACCTAATATACTCAGGGTATTCATCGGAGACAAGACAATAAAACCACACAATGGTCATCATAAAACGGGATCGAATGAAGTGGTAACAGTGATTGAGACCAATATCGATGATATGAACCCGCAGGTTTATGAATACCTGATGGAGAGACTCTTCAAGGAAGGAGCCCTTGATGTCTTTCTCAGCACCGTGATAATGAAAAAAAGCAGGCCGGGAATTCTGTTGCAGGTACTCGCTTATCCTGCCTCAAGGGAAAGGCTCATCAATATCCTCTTTGAAGAAACGCCAACCCTCGGAATACGTTTTCATGAAACGGAAAGGGTATGCCTTAACAGGGAGATAAAAGAGATAGATACAGAGTTTGGGCCGGTCCGGTTCAAGGTTGTCGATACCGATGGCCACAGAAAGGCAGTCCCTGAGTACGAGGACTGCCGCAGGATTGCAGAAAAAACAGGTCTTTCACTCATCGATGTAATGAAAATGCTGAAATCATAGACTCTTCAGGAATTTACGGGGGAACAAATAAAGCAGAACAGACCACAGAGACACAAAGGCACAGAGAAATCCATAATTCATTCGGTCTCTGATCTCCAAATGCATTGTTCAGTCGGAATATGTCATAATACAAGAAATATTTTAAGGAGGTTTTCATGGTTTCAACTGAAAATTACAAGATAAAAAAGGCCCCGACCTGTCCACACTGCAAGCAGAAGACGACCAAAACAGTGCCACCACCCTACAGCATTGGAGAGGGGTTTGGATGGGGAGTAAGTTACCTGTGGATATGCTTTAATGATGATTGCGCCCTGTTTGTCAAGGGTTGGGAACACATGCAGGAAAACTATGGAAAGTCAGCTTCATACCGTTTTATGTGTCTTCCTGATAACGGCATGACGGAAACCATTGCTGTCTTCTCCCATGACGGGCTTAAGGGTGGCATCGTTGAGGAGGATAAAGAGGAGGAGGAACAGGACTAATTGATTGTAATAGTTGATTATGGAATGGGAAATCTCCGCAGTGTTGAAAAGGCCTTCCTTAAAGTCGGGATAGAGGCAAAGGTTACATCCAGTCCCCTTGATATTGAAGATGCTTCAGCAGTAGTGCTACCCGGAGTCGGGGCATTCCGTGACTGCATGAAGAATCTTGACAATCTGAATCTGCTTGCCCCCGTGCTCAGGTCAATAGAGAAAGGCAAGCCATATCTTGGCATCTGCCTTGGTCTGCAGATACTTTTTACTGAATCCATGGAATTTGGCCTTTGCAGGGGACTCGGTGTAATTAAAGGCAAGGTGGTAAGGTTCCCCCGGATGGGTCTTAAAATACCGCACATGGGATGGAATACCGTCAAGTTAAGAAAAAGCCCTCCTGTATTTGACGGCATAGAGGATGAGAGCTACTTCTACTTTGTCCACTCCTACTATGTGGCCCCGGACAAAGACGAGTTTATTGCGGGCACCACCATGTACGGGATAGAGTTCACCTCAATGATCTGGAAAGACAATATCATCGCCACCCAGTTTCACCCTGAAAAGAGTCAGCAACTCGGTCTCAGGGTTTTGAAGGGGTTTGGTGAATTCGTAAAGAGGGCATGACCGCCTGAACCTCTGACAACATCTCCCTTACCGTCTTCTTCAATAAAGGATGTATTACCTCCGGGGCTATCTCTGAAAGGGGGTTAAGGACAAACTCCCTCTCATGCATATGTGGATGGGGGATTCTGAGACCTGGTTCATCTACAACCAGGTCATTATAGAGCAGGATGTCAAGGTCGACAACCCTTGGCCCCCACCTGCGGGTTTCTCCCCTGCCAAGCTTCTTCTCTATCTCCTTAATTGCTCTTAAAACTTCCAGAGGCGTCAGGTCTGTATTCGCCTCTACAGCCATATTTATGAATTTTGGCTGATCTTTTACTCCCCAGGGTTCCGTCTCATACCGGGAAGATTTTCCTGTAAGCTTTATCCCCCTCCTATCCAGCTCTTCCACGGCCTTGAGACAAGTTCCTTCACGGTCCCCAAGGTTTGAACCAATGCCGATGTAGATGGTGGTCATATCACCTTTTTTATCCGTTCAACCGCCTCTTCAATCCTCTCCACAGACACGGTAAGGGCAAACCTGATATATCCCGCCCCTGGATCACCAAAGCCATTACCAGGCGTGCCGAGAACACCTGTCCTGTCGAGGAGATGCACAACAAAATCCTCTGAGGTAAACCCCTGAGGCACCCTGGTCCAGAGGTAAAAGGTGGCATCAGGTCTGATCACATTAAACCCCATCTCCGTGAGCCCCCCAAACAGCACATCCCTCCTTGCCTGATAAGTCGCCCTTATTGAAGACAGCAGATTATCATCCGTATCAAGGGCCACTATGGATGCTTCCTGTATTGCCTGAAAGACACCGGAGTCCAGATTGGTCTTTATCTTGCCAAGCCCTGCAATTACTCCACTGTTGCCCACGGCAAACCCTATCCTCCAACCCGTCATATTATAGGTCTTGGAAAGGGAGTGGAACTCTATCCCCACTTCTTTTGCACCCTCGACATCCATAAAGCTTACGGGCATCCTGTTGTCATAGTAAATCTCGGAGTATGCAGCATCGTGACAGATAATAATATTATACTTATATGCCAGCGCAATGGCCTCTATGAAGAAGTCCTTGTCTGCAGTGGCACTGGTCGGGTTGTTGGGATAGTTAAGGAACATAATCTTTGCCCTCCTGAAAACATCTTCAGGTATGGACGAAAAGTCGGGAAGAAATCCGTTTTCCTCTACCAAAGGCATAAAGTAAGGCTCTCCTCCTGCAAAAAGAGTTGCTATCGAGTAAACAGGATACCCGGGAGAGGGACAGAGCACAACATCCCCCGGGTTCACAAAGGCAAGGGGTATATGACCTATACCCTCCTTTGAACCAATAAGGGAAAGGACTTCCTGCTCAGGATCAAGGGAGATATTAAACCTCTTGGTGTACCATCTCGACACAGCCTCTCTATAGGAGGGCATCCCGTCATAAGACGGATACTTGTGGTGCTCCGGCTTTTCAACGGCCACCTTCATCGCCTCCACAATATGTTGAGGGGTCGGCATATCAGGGTCACCAGTACTCATATCTATGAGGTCTACTCCCCTGTTTTCTGCCTCTGTCTTCATGCCGTCAATCCTTGCAAAGAGATAAGGCGGAAGATTTTTTATCCTGTCGGCAAGTTCAATTCTGATAGACATCGCACCTCCTTAATTTGAATTGCATATTGCGAGTTTAATCCGCAATCCCATAATCTACATTCAAAAAAGGATTATTATAACAGAACAAGGATATTTTTCACTCTTCAGGGAATTAGCTGACTTGTAGGATAGGGAACAGTTAAGTTTTGGGAGCAGGACATCCAATCGATGCTGTATCTCGGAAACTCAGAACTTTAGGTCAAGGCTTAAAACTCTCATTGAGGTCGCTGGCTGGGTCATTTGAAATATT
>BDTQ01000189.1 GCA_002898135.1 bacterium BMS3Bbin07 | reverse complement strand
CAGCGCACCTCCGAGGATAAATGACAGTGAAAGCCTGTCGTCTTTTCCCTTTATGATCATATAGGAGATTATCCCTATTGCAATAAAGGAGATAATTATAAAAAAGAGCGGACCAAGTCCCTGAAACATGCCAAAGGCAGCCCCAGGATTTCTGACGCTCACTATCCGGAAAAACGGCAGTATCTGAATAGTCTCGTAGGGGTGAAGAAACCTGACTATTACAAGCTTTGTTGCCTGGTCAAGGCCCAGGACGATCAGTGATACGATAAAATAGGTTATTGCAGGCTTTTTAATACGT
Source organism: bacterium BMS3Bbin07 (assembly GCA_002898135.1). GTDB lineage: Bacteria > Nitrospirota > Thermodesulfovibrionia > Thermodesulfovibrionales > JdFR-85 > BMS3Bbin07. The sequence goes on along the minus strand of BDTQ01000189.1, from coordinate 3,185 downwards.
GATAACACCTTTGACAGACCTCCTCTGCATCTGCAAACTCTCCAACCGTGGTTGACCAGTTCCAGCAGCGGAGACACTTTTTCCCCTCGGCATGTTCAACCACCACTGCCAGACCTTCGACTTCCTCGTCCCTGTAAGCATCCTCCGGTGCATCCTTATAGTCACCTGTCATGGACTGGGAGACGATAAAGAGTGAGGAAAGGAGGTCCCTGTAGGACTGAAGCAGGGATAACCTTTTTTTATCTGCAAAGATGGTTACCTTAGCCTCAAGGGAGTTTCCTATCGTCTTTTCAGCCCTCTTTATCTCAATGGCCTTGTTCACAACATTCCTTATCTCTATAAGTCCTGCCCATCTCTCTTCAAGTTCCTTATCAATGAGTCCCTCGTCAACCAGAGGGAAGTCGCTGAGAAAGACACTCTCGGTCTTCTCTCCCGTCATAAACTGCCAGACCTCCTCGGCAGTAAAGGAGACCACCGGGGCCATGAGCCGGGTCATTGTGTTGAGTATCCGGTACATGGTCCACTGTGCTGCCCTGCGCTCAGTGGAGTCAGGGGCAAAGGTATAGAGTCTGTCTTTCAGGATATCGAGATAGAAGGAACTCATATCCACTACACAGAAGTTATATATGGTATGAAATACCTCGTGGAAATCGAATCTCTCGTAAGCATCTGTTACCCGCTTGATAAGGCCCTGCAGCCTGGTAATGGCCCACCTGTCTATCTCAAGGAGGTTTTGGGAATAATCCCTGTTGTCAAAATCGTAGAGGTTTCCAAGCAAAAACCTGCAGGTGTTTCTTATCTTCCTGTATGCGTCTATAAGGCGCGTAATTATCTCACCCGAGAGGCGGATATCATCCTTATAATCCTCTGCAGAGACCCATAGCCTCAATATCTCGGCCCCGTTTTTCTTTATTATATCTTCGGGAGAGATTACGTTTCCAAGGGACTTGGACATCTTTTTCCCTCGGCCATCCACAACAAAACCATGAGTCAGGACAATGTCATAGGGGGCACGCTCACGTGTCGCCACTGAGGAGATAAGGGAACTCTGAAACCATCCCCTGTGCTGGTCACTCCCCTCAAGGTACATATTTGCAGGCCACGTGAGGCGCTCATCCGCCTCAACAACCGCAGCATGGCTGACACCTGAGTCAAACCAGACATCCAGTATGTCCATCTCCTTCTCAAGGTCTCTGCTGCCACAGGAGGGGCAGTTATAATCCTCGCCAATAAGGTCCCTTACCTCTATCTCAAACCATGCATCAGCCCCCCGCTGAGCAACGAGCTCAACCACGGCCTTCAGGATATTTTCGTCCTTTATGAATTCTCCGCATTGTCTGCATGATATCAGCGTTATCGGGATTCCCCAGGCCCTCTGACGGGAGATGCACCAGTCAGGTCTCCGCTCTACCATTCCCTGTATCCTGCCCTTTCCCCACTTCGGTATCCACTCTACCCGGTCTATCTCTTTCAGGCATGCACTTCTGAGGCCTTTATGCTCAACAGCTATGAACCACTGCGGGGTTGCCCTGAAGATTACGGGTTTTTTGCATCTCCAGCAGTGCGGGTAGGAGTGAGTGATGTTTTCAGAGCCTAAAAGCGCCCCCCGCTCCCTGAGCAGATCGATGATGTAATCGTTTGCCTTAAAGACAAACATCCCCTCAAGCCCGGCCTCAGCAGTGGTGAACTTTCCGTAATCATTAACGGGGGTCAGTATCTCAAGGCCGTATTTCAGTCCGGCAATGTAGTCGTCTTCTCCGTGCCCCGGGGCTATATGTACCACGCCGGTCCCCTCTCCGGTAGTCACAAAATCACCCGTTATAACGACAGAATCCCTTTCAATGAACGGATGCCTTGCCTTGATGCCTTCAAGGTCCTTGCCCCTGACTGTCTTGACAATGCTGCCTTTTATCTTCAATTCATCTGCTATCTTTTCAACAAGGTCTGATGCCACAATGTAATAATCACCTTCTGACTCGACAACCGAATACTCAACATCGGCATGCACTGCAAGTGCGAGGTTTGCCGGCAGGGTCCATGGGGTGGTGGTCCAGATAATAAGGTAAAGGTTTCCTTTTGGAACAATCCCTTTTGCATCACTGTCCAAAACCCTGAACCTGACATAAATGGAAGTTGAGACCTTTTCCGCATACTCCACCTCAGCCTCAGCCAGTGCAGTTATGCAGGATGGACACCAGTGAACGGGTTTTTTACCCTTATATACATACCCGTCCTTTACAAACCTTCCAAATTCACGGACTATGGATGCCTCGTAATTATAAGCCATGGTAAGGTAGGGCATGTCCCAGTCCCCAAAAATACCGAGTCTCTTGAACTCTTCCCTCTGGATATTAACAAACCTCTCGGCATATTCCCTGCAGAGTTTCCGCTTCTCGATAACCGGTGTCGTATGCTTCTTCTTGCCGAGGTTTTTGTCTACCTGTAGTTCTATCGGCAGTCCGTGACAGTCCCAGCCAGGGACGAACGGTGAATAACAGCCGAGCATGCTCTTGTATTTTACGATTATATCCTTGAGCACCTTGTTGAGGGCATGTCCCATGTGTATGTGACCGTTTGCATACGGAGGGCCGTCATGAAGTATGAAGGACTTGGCTGGACGGTTCTTGTCCTGGAGCTTTTTGTAGATATCCCTCTCCTGCCAGAACTTCAGTGTTTCGGGTTCCTTGCGGGCAAGGTTGGCCTTCATCGGGAAGGCTGTCTGTGGCAAGTTCAATGTATCCTTATAATTCCCGGGCATAGTTAATAAACATAACCCTGATCAGGAAAAAAAGTCAAGGAAGCCCCGTTAAACTGTCCTGCGATAGGGATAAAGGCATGATAAAGATGACTGGTTTTCTGCCGGCAATTTTGGGATTTGTCTGTTGACTTGATAAAATGTTTTGAAATAGGTACTATATTTAGACTTAAAAATCGGCAACCGTACTAATCACCGTATGTTGTTGCCGTACTAAAACAAGTATAAAAATATCATTTGGAGGTGGATTATGTTTGAATCCATAGCCTGGGCAATGGGCCCGGCACAGCAGGGTGGAGCAGAGGGTGGACCTCAGTCGGCTATAGCGGGGTTTTTACCGTTAATTATTATATTTGCCATTTTCTATTTCCTCCTGATAAGACCCCAGCAGAAAAAGGCCAAGCAACACAGGGAACTGCTGGCTGCCCTG